>NZ_CAXSVC010000035.1:0-55728 GCF_964240755.1 Bacteroides sp. HPS0048
TGATTTTGAATCCCATAGAGCCTACTTTGCAAAAGTGACTTATCAAACACGGTTCAACTAAATTGAAGAAGAACCACAAAAGTGTACATTTAACACATACTTAAGTACGTACTTTTATAGCATAAAGAATGCACTTTATTAATCAACTGTCTTTCAATAATATAGACAGAGATAAATCTAATTTTAAAAGAAGAAAAGACGTGGTGAGCATATACAATGAATGAGAGATAATGTTTATTTCGATAACTAATATAAATCTGAAGTATTGGATCTGATTTTCATTGCAATTAGTACATCCTAAACGATTCTCAAAATATTATACCCATTGGTATAAGGTACCAATGGGCACAACTTTCAATACTACATAAAGTCAAAAACCAATCTGATGCTTAGTCCTTCATCCCCTTTTTTAATACGCACAATTCCCGGCTGGCTGTGTGGTCCATGTTGTGATATCGGTTTAAATGAACGGATAGCGGGAATATCTAATAAGAAAGAGATGTCTCCGGAAGGAAAATCGGGCATCGTATTAATCCCATCCTGCCTACCGAAAGGCTCTTGTGGAGTAAACATACGGAGAAATAGTCCATCGGTAGAAGAATAAACAGTAAAAGGAGCAATGCGACTCTGCACTGTAGCCCAATAAAAATTAGCGTGATATCCTTTAAACTCTGGATAAACCAGATTCTCAAAACTCTCTCCGGTTATCGTATTGTTATACTCTTTTTGCCAAACAGCATAATTGGTTCCTTTCACCCGGTTCTTCCATACGCGATAGGGACCACGTCCAAACCAGCGCATCCCGGCACAAGCTGTCTCAGGATAAGAAAAGGTCAGACCAAGATTCAATACAGCCTCATCCATAAAAGCATCATCAAATCCACCCCCGCCTGAAGCACGATTGAGCAATACAGCATCCATAGATAACAGACCGGAAGCCGAGAGGCGCCACTGTATAGAGTCAACTCCACCCCGGTAATAAGCACAGAACACCGCATCGTTTCCCTCCAAACGAGTGGAATAACGGACCAATTCCATTTTCATACCTACCGGAAGGGGGCCATTAGTGAATGGAACGTCGACATGTGTTTCCTCTTTTACTACCTTAGCAATAGTGGCATTACTCTTCCGAAAAGAAACAGCAATCCCATTATTACTTAATGTCACCAGCGAATCACACTGACTTAAAGAAGCCATATTCTTATTAGCAGTTAGAAAGGAAGACATTTCACGCTTCAAATACTCATCAGCATAACGCACAGGCCATGTCCAGTTACAAAGGCTCTTACCATCCGGTCCGAAAGCTTCCAATTCCAACACATCTGCCTCCCAAAAGCAGGAAGGCAACTGCATGTGTGCATATCCGGTTTCACCGGGGGCGAGAGACGGTAAACGAACTTCTCCGCTATCAATGCAACAGCCATCAACCTCCTTTTGCAAAGGTGAAGGGTAACGATGAAGACGGTAATTCATCCGGCAATCACGGAGATTAGTATATAAATAGGTATTGGTGATAGCAAATTCTCCGCGAAAAGAAGGAGTGATATACAATTGCCGGAACTGAATGGGAGCCCAGACTTCGCGTACTGTATATACACTTCCTTCCCGCTCACGATAAGGTCCAACAATCCCATCGGGGGCATTGAACCGATCAGAATCCAATCGTCCGCCCTGATCTGTCCGGCGGACAGCTTCATCGGAAAATGCCCACATAAAGCCACCGGCGAAAAGAGGATGAGAAGTGTAGTTTACCCAAAAATCTTCCAGTCCGGCTCCATGTCCCTGATCGTACTGACCATGCATAAATTCGGTAGGCATAAAGACATTATAGCCATTAGTAAAACGGGCTACGCCGGTGAGATACGCCGGATAGTGATGTGTATCCAGCCCGTTAAAATCGGCCCAGGGATGAATTACATGCCGTTGCTGAGGATCATAATCCGAGAAATGCTTATCAAGAGTAGAATTCCAGCCTCCTTCGTTCCCATTACTCCAAAGTACAATAGAAGGATGATTTACGTCACGGACAATCATCTCCCGTTGTAAACGTTTGCCTACATTTTCATCATAAGCATTTTGCCAGCCAGCCAATTCATCAATAACAAAAAGCCCCAACGAATCACAAGCATCCAGGAAATGTGTATCAGGCGGATAGTGAGAACGGACAGCATTCATATTCATCTCTTTCAACAACAAAGCATCCCGCACGCTAATCTCTTTATTCGTAGTGCGTCCACCATCCGGGTGGAAAGAGTGACGGTTGATACCTTTCATTACAATCTTCACACCATTGACATAAATTCCGTCCCGAGGACGAAACTCTACCGTACGAAACCCGATGCGTTCCTGGTGTTGATGTAATAGTTGCCCGCTCCGATTGAGCAGTTTTAATTTAAGAAGATAAAGATTCGGAGACTCAGGGGTCCAGGGAAGAATATCCTCCCATTGAGTATCCAACCGGTAAAAAGTAGCACTATCTGTCAGTTGGAAAGAATGTTCTTTGAGTAATTCGCCACTCTTTAGATTCTCAACAGTTGCCAATAAACAATAACCGGATTTTGCTCCTGACAAATAGACATCCGCCAACAAATGTCCATCACACAAAGCATTCACTGCAACCCGATCGATATGTTCTTTTGGTTTTATTTCAAGCCATACCGGACGATAGATACCGCCAAACAGCCACCAGTCAGCTTTACGCTCGGCAGCATTTACCGATTTATTGGCAGAATGCTTACTGACGCGTACTTCCAACCGGTTCTTGCCCCCAAAATTCAGGAGCCTGGTTATATCATAGGAGAAACGATAAAAACCTCCTTGATGAATCGGTCCTGCTACACAATCGTTCACCAGAACTTCAGTATCAGTCATTACCCCATCAAAAACGATTTGCACTGTCTGTCCGGTATATTCCTTCGGTACCTTAAAAGAGTGTCGGTAAATTCCAGTTTCCATACTCGGATTCTTCACCCCTTTTTCTTTGTACCACCGTCCGTAGGTATAAGTACCAAAGCCTTGTAATTCCCATTGTGAGGGTACTTCGATTTTACTCCACCGACGGCTATTATTCCCATCGGAACAATAGAAATCCCACATCACGGTGTGATTCAATCCCGTACCGGAAAGATAGCGGCGATGTGTAGACTGGGCAAAGACCGCCTGAAAGAGAAAAATAAACCAGAAAGCTAATATATACTTCATCTCAAATAGGAAAATTAACAGTGTAAATCAGTTTACTACAGAAAGCACAGAATTTCAATTGTTTTAAACTCTGTATAGAACAATTAAAATTCTGTGTTTTTATATAGCACAAAGATAAGACAGAAAAGGCAGAAACAACGGGGATTTTATTTATTTATTAATCAAAAGTAGAGAATCTTATCCGTCGTCATCCGTCCTCTATCTGCCTTATCCGTGTACCATAGAAACAAATCAAATGTTATTACTTTAATAGTTTCTTCACAAACTTCGTTGTTCCTGCTTCCACTACAATAAGATAAGTACCTTTCGGCAAACTGTCCAATCCGCTGATGTACAGTACTGCTCCTCCGTCTACCACATAGGCAGTGCGGTGAACAAGTGTACCCGTAGAAGAGTACATCGAAACTGTAGTACATCCGGATATCTCTGCCGGGAACTCAACCGTTATTTCATCCTTGAAATAAAGCGGATAAATGTTCAGATCAGAGTGGAATGCCGTTTCTTCCGAGATGCCGGTTGGTTTATTAAGCTCATAACGTTCCTTTGCTTTGGCGGCACTCATGGCTCCTCCATAGACGTGAAGCTCATCAATTGCCCCGGTAAAGGGAGTATTGAAGTTCACATTACAGTTACCAATAACAAATAATTCCGACTCTGAAATATCACCGGTTTTGTCAGTCACCTCACCTTGGAAAACTCCATTAATATACATTTTCAACGTTTTGGTTTCACCATCACGAACACAGACTACATGATTCCACTCACCATTGAAATATTGAGTAGCAGGAATATCGAGATTGGATTTCGTAACATCATCGTCAATACCAAAGGTAAGATTTCCATTCTTGTACTGTAATCCTACCCATTTCCCGGTAGCACCGGTCGAAGCATTCTTCGCATGGCTACCTTTGTGGAACAGATACCAGTCTACCCCATCGCCTCCGTTGGAACGAAACCACAGTTCAACACTAAAATCCCCGGTGCCCAGTCGTAATTGATCGTAAGAGGGCTGTTCCATTCTACGGGTTGCAGGAGTTGCAGGCAGTTCCAATGCCTGTTGGCGAATCCCGTTTATCCATGTGGGAACGAAACCTACAGCCTCAGCCTTTCCATATACCGAATTGACAGCGGATGTACCGGTTGTTTCATCAAATGAGAAATAAGCTAACTCATTCAATACCACCGGAGCTTTCACTTTAATCGATCCGGAGAGAGTAGCTACGGTAAGTCCACCAACACTCTCTATGGTATACGCATACGTACCTGTTGCCTGAGGAGTTCCCTCAATCGTGAAGAAACATTCCTTCTTATCTACGACAACGTTAAGCCCTTCCGGCAGTCCTGCTATTTTTACATCTTCCGCATTCTTCCATGAATATGAAATCGGTGAAATCGCTTCACCCAGGTCTATCGACTGGCTCAGATAACCAATACCCTTCTTTGCGAATGAAGCATTTTCCGTATCCTGATCTCCCAGATAGTAACCCAAATGAGGAGGTTGGTTATAAGCCACATTTTGCCAGGCTATTCCCATGCGATAAACAGGGTCGTGCATCAAAGTGGTTATCTTATATTCAGTAGGAATAATAGTGGTAAAGACCAACAGATCGGAACAAGTCTTTGAATCCCATAAGATAATTTCTTCACGCCAATCCCCCAATATGTCAGCACTCAAATTGGGAGTGGCTTTGGTAGAGTTACAGGAAGCGGCATTGCTGTAATCGGACAGAGTAATCATACGGTTCGCTTTCGTGCCGTTCCATTTATCAATCTTAACTCCATCCAACAGTTCGTCCTGCAAATCACCGTCCCAATACACCCTGAAGTTAACTGAAGGGCGATTCTTACTGGCTATGATATTCCCTTTGCAATCGTATACATTACCATTGGCAGTCGACCACATTTCAAACCCACGGTGGGCAGGATCTATATCCGCAGCAATCCCACGTCCGACGTCCGTTCCGGTTTTCTCACCAAATATAATCTCGCCTGTTGCGGCAGAGTGCATCTCATACCCATAAGCTGCCGTTTTTTCTTCATGAGGAGAAAACACTTCCAAACCATCTAAATCGGGATCCAAATCGGACAAGTGAATAGCATCTCCGTGTCCTAAACCGGTACGATACAGTGTTTTCCCATCCTGATCGATGACACACGCTCCGTAAACGATCTCGTCACATCCGTCGCCATCTACATCTGCTACCGACAAGTTGTGGTTTCCCTGTCCATAAGCTCCCGAACCGGATACTTTAGAATCATGAGCCCATCTCATTGTCAGTTTTGTTCCGTCAAAATCATAAGCGGCCAGTGCTGTACGTGCATAATATCCACGGCACATCACTAAACTTGGTTTTACTCCGTCAAGGTATGCCACACATGCCAGATAACGTTCCGAGCGGTTGCCGTACCCATCTCCCCAATCATTAATGTTTCCACGAAGAGGACTGTAAGCAATGGTCGAAATCTCCGCTCCTGTCTGTCCGCTAAAAACAGTCAGATACTCAGGGCCATTCACCACAATTCCCGCTTTACTACCGGAAGAGCGGTAGTCGGCATTGGGATCATCACTCCCCATAATTACAGATTTTCCCTGCCCATCAATAGTTCCCGGCGCCGTTTTACAGGCTACTTCGGCTTTACCGTCACCATCAAAGTCATACACCATGAATTGAGTGTAATGGGCTCCGGCACGTATATTCTTACCAAGATCAATCCTCCACATGAAAGTTCCGTCCAACTTATAACAATCCAGATAAACATTGCCTGTGTATCCATAGAAAGAATTATCGCGTGAGTTGGTCGGATCCCATTTCACTATAATCTCATATTCCCCGTCTCCGTCAACATCCCCCACGCTGCAATCATTCGGAGTGTAAGTATATTCCTGCCCATCCGGATAAATTTCACGCGTTTTATCTTTATCCGTTTGAACAACATCGTAAGGTAAAGTCACTCCACCTCCCGGACGCTTTAGAGGAATTCTTTTATATTGTTCCGCCCAGACGGACACTTCTTTTGTAGTTTCAGTCTCTGTACCATCCAGTATCCCTTTAAGCATATAGCGAGAAGCTATAGTACCGTCTTTATCTACATAATTGGTTGTAGTTACCACAGGAGTAGTCGTGATTTTGACTCCATCCCGATAGATGTCAAAGCCTAATTTTCTGGCATCAGTAACTAAACTACGCCAGGACAGAAACACTCCGTCGGAAGATTTTACGGCAACTACTCCTCTATCCAATTTTTCCTGCCCCCACAGAGGTATCATGATACCTCTAAGAAGCAAAAAACATAATGCTATACTTATTTTTTTCATTTGATTACTTATTCAGCTTCAAATCATATTTAATAAACCAGTTCTCATCAGAAGTCTCTAAATTACTACCCACAGAAGTAGCAGTGACATACTTTTCAGCGATTTTATCTGCCCATATCTTACGCGCCTTATCCCCCCAGCGCCTTGCCGAACGCAACATCGTATAGTAAGTACGTGCTTCACCGGCAGACTCTAACCTTGACTCTTCAACCAGTAATGAATCTACCATCCAATGGGCATACTCCGGTTCAACGATCACCTCGTTGGTTTCTTCGTCTTCACCTAAAATCCATTCACCCAAAGCCGGAGCCGCAATACGTCCACGAACTCCCTGACAGTTCAACTGGCTCTCTTTGCCTACACATTGATACAGGCAAACAGGATAGTCAGAGAACGGGGGTGAAAATGTATTAGTAGCTTTATTATAGAGCGAACCGAAATTCTGTCGGGCAGAAGACTGACCATTAAGGAACTGTAATGCTTCACGATAGCGTCCCAATCCGGCACAGGCCTCTGCCAGCCACAAATGAATATCAGCAGCTTTGTAATAACATAAAGGCACATCATTACGATAAATATAATCACTGGTAGTATGAGCTCCCAGGAATTTATAAAAGATCAGTCCTTCCGTACTTTCTTTATAGGATTTATTAATTCCTCTATTTTTCTGATCATTGGCACCACTTATTTCCCACCGGGTTACAGATGTCGCAGCCGGACGCAAATAATATTTATTTGGATAAGTATTAGAGAAGTACTCAATTACCCGATTCGTTTGTTTTTTACTATAATCATAGAAAGCTACAGAAATATGATCCTGCCGATTATAAGTTGTTGTTGAGAACAATTGGCTCCAGGAACCCTCGTACTTCGATTTGTTAAGTGTAAAACTTGCTTCTTGCTCTCCACCGGTACGAATAATACTAACACAGTTGTCCCATACTTTCTGATAATAAACGGCATTTTCGTCTGCAGAGTTTTCCTTCTTTGTTTTATACAAATAAAGCTCAGCTAACAAACATTCGGGAGTAGGGCAAATACGATTCCACTCTAAAGATTCAGGGGAGTCACCCTGCCCCGGGTACAACACAGTAGACCAACGTATGTCTCCCTTACCATTAATACCATTCATCCCATTTTCAACCAAACTGATACACTTATCTATCAACTGATCGAATTTTAGTACGGGATATTGTGACAAGTCCTGATAAGTAGCCAAAGGATCGTCCAGATAAACGGCTTCACCATATATCTTGGCAAGCATCAGATAAGCCCATGCTTTATATCGTAATGCACCACCAATAATACCTTTATAATCACTATCGGACAATACTGTCGGATACAGCTCTCTGTATTCAAACACATGCTTCAAATAATCATTACTATTCATGATAAGAGCGTAAAATCCTTTGGGATCTGCCAATTCATTATCAGTAAACGGAGTTTGCAAATCTTTGTAATTATAAACATCCCACATATCTATTGAAGCATTGGTAGTAGGTTCCAACAAGTCCCCTCTCAATCCTTCCAAAAATATGGCTTGGTCCACTACATCTTGTACACAAGCAGCCAATCCCATGTAACCTGTATATAGCTCATAAGAAGTTCCTATATAGTCTTTTTCCAGCAATATATCATCAGTGTTCGGCGTAAAAAAATCATCACAACCCGTCAACAAAGGAAACAATAATGCCAAAAAATATATTCTTTTTTTCATAACTTACCTTTATATAATTTAGAATTGAACCTTAAAACCTAATTTTACTGTACGCGGATTGGCTACCTTTCCATAATCAAAACCACGTATCGAGCTATCATAAGAATACATTGTTTCGGGATCTAATCCGAGATAGTCGGTAGCTGTAAACAGGTTTTCAGCAGCAGCAAACACGGTAGTACCACCAAACAATTTAAATTTATAGCTTACCATCAGTTCTTTTAATTTTAAATAAGAAGCATCTTCAATCCAGCGATCAGAGAAACGACTATTTTCCATAGGATCATCATAAACAGCACGAGGCATATCGGTGATCTGACCTTCGGCCATCCAACGACGGTTAACGGAAGTCAACTGATTAGAAAAATCGGACATAGACTCCATAGAACGCCTTACAGCATTGTACATTTTATTACCCTTACTATAGCCGAATGTGAGTGACAGTTGTATTCCCTTATATTCCACAGAAGTAAAGAAACTACCATAAAAATCGGGAAGTGGACTTCCTAAATTAACACGATCATCCTTATCTATTTTTCCATCATTATTCTGATCTACAAAGTGCATATCGCCCGCAGCGAAAGGTACACCAATCGCATTAGTCAATGCCTTTCCGTCCTTTCCTGCTGTTTCTGCCGCAGCATCAGTAGCAAATACACCAGCTGTCTGATACCCATAAAAAGAATACAAAGGTTGGCCAACCTTGGAAATCACAGCCGAACCGTCACTCATAGAAAGAACAATCTCACTTTCCCCTCCCAATGATTTCACTTCATTTTTGCAAGTAGAAAGTGTTCCGCCTATATACCATTTAAAATCACGATTCTGTATTAATCCTATTTGTGCCCCAATTTCAAAACCTTGATTCACAACTTTTCCCATATTACGATACATATAATTCGAACCATATACAGACGAAATCTCTACCGGCATAATCAAATCCGAACTTTTACTATTGAAGTAGTCTACAGTCAACATCACGCGATTATTGAACATGGCAAGATCCAAACCGACATTGAATGTATTGGTTAACTCCGGAGTGATTTTCGTATTGGGGACTCCCGCACGTACCAACCCTGACAATCCCTTGAACACACGGTTCAGATAGTAGTATTCTCCGATAGTAGAAGCAAAACGGCTATTTCCGGTCATGACATATTCAGCACGTACATTCAGATTATCCAGTTGTGGCATATTTTTTAATAATGAATTACTCACACTCCATGCTACATTTACAGCCGGATAAATCTGTATACGAGAAGCTTCGGTACCTACAGATGACGAACCGTCAGCTGAGAGATTAATACCTGCAAACAACTGATGATTATAATTATACTTAGCAGAAACATGATAATTCATCCAGTTCCATTTATTTATATAACCATAATATGAACGTCCGATGGTCTGCACATTATTCAATGTTTTATAATAGTCATTTGCTGTATTCCATCCCGAACCGGCATTATAATCAATACTATTCATTGCAATTTGAGCACCTGCCGTTGCAGAAACTGTATGTATACTTGCAAGTACTTTCTGATAGCCCAGCTCAAGAGCATAATAAGTATTTAAAGTCGTTCCTTCCGCTGAACGTATCGTATTCTCTGCCAACCGATTTTCTAACGGCATAATAGTAGTAATACTTACCCCCGGAACAAAAGCATCTTCTTGTGTCAAATTATAATTTAAACCAAAATCGGCTTTAAAGTTCCAATTATCATTTATGGTATATAATAAACCAGCATTCATCAAGACATCATAAGCGTGCTGTTTCATTTCTACATCATTGACTACAGAAAGCGGATTGCTTACACTATTATTCTCTATCAGGTTGCCATCAGCATCACGAATGGAGGCAAAATCCGGTAACAGATTATTCTTACTGTCTTTATTATAAGGAGAGAACAAAGGCCCCTTACGCAAAGCAGTCAATATCGGATTCGTTTCTGATATCATTCCCTGTTCTGCCACACGGCTGTTTGTATAACCGAATGAAATCGTCGAAAATAATTTCACGTTTTTACTAAGATTCACATCGGCATTCATACGGGCATAATATTTGGTCGAGTTTGTCTCCTCAACCACTCCTTGCTTATTCTTCACACCAATAGAGAAATCATATTTAGCGATCGCATCACCACCTTTGATTTTTAACACATTATCAGTGACAAAAGCATTCCGATAAATCAAATCTTGCCAATCAGTATTATTATTGTAGAGATAATTGTAATAATAATCCGGATCTTCTTTTAAAAAAGGAAAAGCCGCCAATGCATCAGACATATCTTCATATTTTGTCAAAGCTATATTCCCCATCAGACTCTTGTAATCGTTTACTCCTAAAACCGGTAGTGTAGCACTGTTCCATGAAAGCCCGTATTGCCCTATAAATTCGACTTTTGTATCAAGATCCGCAGCTTTATCTGTTTCGATCATAATAACCCCATTTGATCCCAACGAGCCATATAAAGCTGCATCTGCCCCTTTCAAAACTGTAATATTCTCAATATCCTGTACGTTCACTACACTGAAAATATTCTTAGAGTATCCGCCAATAACCCCAGATTCGTTCATATCGGGCATATAAGGTATACCATTTATTACAATCAATGGAGAAGAGTTGGCTATCATCGTATTAGCCCCCCGTAACTTGAAATAGTTTCCTTCACTATTCTGTCCCCCTTTTGAAATGAGTTCTATTCCGGGGATGTTACGAAATCCTTGTTCTACATCTGTTAGAGCTAAATTAAGTTCATTTTTACTAACCGACGTAAGATTGGTTTGTTTCACATCTTGTCTCACCAAGCCCACAGAGGGTAACGTAACTTTATCGGTGTACCCTTTCATATCGTCCGGTATCAACACAATATGTAGTTCCGTACGTCCTGCTACAGGCTCTTCTTTCGTATAAAACCCCGGACACCATACGGATATAGTAGCTTTATCAGACACATTATTAACTACAAATCGCCCGATACTATCACAAGTAACCGTCTCATCCATACCCGATAATGTAATCACCGCATCGGATAAAGGCTGATTATCATAGGAACTGACCACTGTACCCGAGATTTTCACTCCACCTTTTTGTGCTTTCAAACTCATAAAGCAAAAGGTAGAAAGAAATATTATCAATATTATTTTATATTTATTCATTATTCTAATGCTATAGGATTAATAATTGTTTGCCGAAGGCTTCAAAGCCCAATGGTAAATGCGCAATTTCTTACTGTCTCCTTTGTAAAATTCCACACGGATACGGAAGGAACTCATACCTTCACCTTCTATTTTTACAGTGCCAACCGGACCACCAAGTCCATCCCATTTCACCACTTTATCTCCATACAAATCAGCAGTTGTCTCATTTACACGATCAAAATTCCACGGATTAGATGAAACGACAGAGAGATTAGAACCTATCAATTTCATATTAGCATCCAATGAAGGACTTTTCCCATCGGTATTACCATCAAAATAGACATTGACATACGGGTGTCCACTACTATGAAATCCCATGTATAGATCATATTCACCACAAGGAACCTGCATCACCCTCGCTTTATAAGGATCATTTTCTTTTTCTCTATACCGTTCCAATGGAGGAAACTCAACCCAAAAAGGAGAAGCGTCTTCATCGCCATTTAAATCCAAAATATAATAGTTTGACAGAATTTCTGGTTTGGGAGTAGCAGAATCTTTAAAAATAGCAATCTTGGTCGTATTCATAAAGCTATAATACGATTTCTGTTCTTCTTCCGTAAGATATTCATAATAATGCACTAACGACTTAATGCGTGTCAGAATATAGTTAGTTGGTATCTTCACATCCGTCATTTTATACATAATACCATTACTCAACTCTTCCTGACTGCTTTCATCTATTTTTTGAACCGTAGTACGCCAAATTCTATTAAAAGAAGATTTTATATCTACGGTACTAAAATCTTTCAATTCTCCGCTATAAAATGCAGCTTCTTTAATCCACGTCATAGCTGTAGCCGAATCCAACGCTGTCAATGTTTTTCCCATGGCCTTATATTGTACCTCCAATTTATCGAAGCAGCTCTTCATCACATTGTTATCCGGTAAGAAAAGAGTAAACTGTTTAAATTCCGAATTGAACTCCGCTTTCTCAAACAACGGATTATACACATAGAAAACAGAATCATACACTGTATTACCAGTTATATCTACCCCAGTAGGAATAGAATTTACTTTATCGAAACGCATTTCATTATTCTTCATAACAGAATCACGAAATATAGAATACTCATCCGGAAGATTCTTTATGTAATCGAACATATTAATTTTTGATTTCATTAATTCGTCAATCACGTGAACAACCCCGTTCTTCAAACGATAGGAGCGTTGTACTTTAGACTTATTAACGTAGGTATCTTCCCCCTGTTTGGTTATTTGAAGATACACCCCATTCAGTGTAGGAATACGCAAACCATTTTTCAAATCACTCTGCAGAAAAGGCAAATAATTAATATGATACTCCATTCTTAGAGTGTCCTTAGAGTCAATTCCCGAAGCAATCATTGCAGCATTATCTACTACCCAAAAAGTAAGTTGTTGTTGCTCCTTAGTTAGCTCTTTATCAAGACCACATGCTTTAAGTTGATTGTAAAATTCACTATATTCAGGATTTCCGTCAAAAAACTCCCTCAAAGTCTCATCCAAAATTTCTTCTGATAATTTATTACTCCCATGATAATATTCATCCCATTTATCCGAACAAGAAATAAAAATCAGGGTTAGCAATGCACATATAGATAAGATATACTTATTCATAATTCCTCCTTTTAATTAATTGGTTCAAATATCAAGCAATCCAAATAAGAGTAATAATCATCACCCGCCATAAAACGTACTGTATGAGGAATCGATTCTGTGAACTCCACCTCTCCTATGGTTGTGGTAATCATCTCACTTTTGGAAGTACTATTTCCCCAGGTAGTAACCTGTACTCCCACATATTCACCGTCAACAATTACTGACCACCGCCCCTCCTTAGTCTTGAGAGCCTGATTGTAATGTACTAAAGACATTTTATATTTACCGGCAATGATCATCGGACTTTCCATCTGTATCCACCCATATTTTCCGAGATTCAGAAACATACAATCGTGATTCGAAGCTTTATACATCACCTCATTCTTATTAGCCAAATGATAAGTGTAGTCACTACCATATCCACCAGAAAGTTTATAACAGTTCAATATATCATATGCCAGACTACGAGTGTATGTTTTAGACTGATTTTCTAACTGATACTTCTCACATACACCTGCCAACTCCGGATAATCGGTCAAATCCCAAGTGACTTTAGTTGCTTTCGGTTCTGTTATTTCCATCATCCCATCTACCACATGAATGACTCCATTCTTACAATTCAGATTTTTTCGAGTGATACTGATACCCTTCTTTGTTTCTTCATTATAGTTCAGAAAAAACATCTCATTTACCAATCTCATACTGATAAGGGTATTAGATGCCATCATAGAAACATTTTTCGATGTATTATTATCTATATCAGTATTCATATCGGCAAATGAATAAGCAGAATTTGCAATATGATAACCTACATATCGATTTACCTTATTGGCTGGGTCAGTATAATTAGTATTTGTTTCACCCAAATAAGCAGCCAACGATGCTACACTATTTATACCGGCTTCGGCAAACACATCATCCGGTACAGCAAAAAGAGTGTAACGGTATTTTACACCATTCATATAAATACTACTCAATAGCTTCTCATAACCTGTTTTATTAAGTAAATCAAGCATTAAAGTATAATTCTCATCCAGATTATCAACAATAGTACCTGTCACAGGCGTTAAAACACTTTCCAAAAGATGAATCACTGCATTGGTAGCTGTAATATTCAACTCCTTAATACGTGCTTCATCATTAATATAGAATGCCTGAAACCCACCTTCACGCATTTCCAGACTTAAATAATCTCCACTTGCTGTAGAATCCGGAAACATACCATCAGGAAAATCCGAAGTTGTGTATTGTTTAGAAGCTATCGTATGATAACGAACCAGGTTAGAAGCTTCCTCCATATCCAACTCCCGTACTGAACTTTTTCCTTTTGCCTGAAGATATTTGTGCATCGCTTCATTATCAGGTACAAAGCAAGTATAATCCATATTCAGATTCACTGTATTAAACAGTCCGGTATACTTCAATAAATCCACCCATAAGGAATATACATCCTCATTAGCTTCCATAAAACTGGCAGCGGGCATTTTATCTGTATCTTTGAACACCTGATCGGCATACGGGTCGGAACAAGCCCCCCACATAAGAGTAAATGCCGCCGCTAATAGAATTACTACGCGTTTCATATTGTCCTTCTTTTTTTTAATTACTGATACTTTCATAATATTCACTTTGTACTAACAATGGGTTTTTCTGTAACTCAGACTCTGAGAACGGCATATACCATGACCCTTCGTTGGACAACGTAGCTCGTCCCAATGATTGCGACGTGGCAGCCACAGCTTTCAGAGCTTGTTCTATGAATAAGTTTTTATACCGTACATCTGATAACTGTTGGCTTCTTAAACCGATACGTAACATATCAAACCAGTTTTTACCTTCAGCAAAGAACTCTTTCTGCCGCTCCACCAATAAATATTCCAACATGATTAATCTGTCTTCACTTAGTGTCATCTTTTCCAAGCCTGCACGTTGACGAGTTTTATCTATAAGCTCGCCCGCCATTTCATAATTATCTTGCATGATCAGTGCTTCTGCTTTCATTAAATAGACATCAGCTAAACGATAAATCAAATAATTCTGATCATTTTCTGAGGCAACACGTGCCGTAGCATTATCTACCCCAAGATACTTCCAAATATAACCAGCCTCATTATATGAATAATTCAATCCACGAGATTCACTCTCGTTTTGTTCAAAAAGATTAGTCATATAATCGGAAGCTTTGTAATATCCGTCAGTACCTGCTTTAAACCAAGTCAGGAAACTATTCGTTTGACTCTTCGGATTGCTATATTGTATTTCAAAAATTCCCTCATTACTATTTCCCGGATAATAATTCAAAAATCCATTACCAATCAGTCCTACACGTCCGGAATTAATTACTGAGTTACAATGCTTTATACTATTTTCATAGTCACCTAACCAAAGATACATATCAGCAAGCAGAGCATGAATCCCCCAGCGTGTGGCACGTCCTTTCGTATTGATAGGATTATCATTATCTACTTCAGGAAAAAACTCCTTTGCATTAGGTAAATATTCTTCCAAATCAGCTATACATGATTTTAAAATAGTAATACCATCCTCCTTTGGCATAATATAAGGAGCACTATCATCTACATACGGCTCCGTAACAAAAGGGGCATCTTTAAATGTACGAACGATGTAAAAGTAAGCAAGCGTCCGCTGAAAGAAAGCCTCTGCCATAAACGAACGGCACATATTCATATCGAAAGACGGATCTTTATCAACTACATCCGGTGCGTATTTAATAACTGCATTAGCCATAGCAATGGCTGCATAAGGTTTACTCCAATCAGCCAATCCATTTGTAGGCAAAATATCGAAAGCACGCAACTTCACCGCTGCTTTCTGTAAATCTGAACCAGAAGTAGACCAAAAAGAGAGCCCATTCCCCCTACCTTCTCCCCAAAGCAGGAAGGTTTCTACCGAGCTTCTCAAATTAATATACCCAGAAGCAAGAACCGCTTCCACTTCTTCTTTGGTTTCCCAATATTCAAAGCTACTCTGGTTATTTTCCGGTAACACAGTCAGATAATCTTCACACGATATTTGAGATAACGTGATTAGAAGTAGCAAAATATAATAACTTATCTTTTTCATTTCCTTCTTTTGTGAATTAGAATCTCAAATTCAAACCAAATGCAAAACGCATAGCTTTCGGAGTATTATTACTATCAATAGCTACCTGGGCTGCAGAACCATCCGGATTCTTCAGATTTATTTCCGGATCTTGTCCGGTATATTTCGTCCAGACAAAAAGGTCATAACCCGTTGCATAAATTTCAAGCTTATTAATACCTAACGGCTTCATCCAATTTTCAGGGAACTGATATTTTAAAGTAATAGTCTTCAGCCGAAGAAAAGAAGCATCCTCCACAAAACGGTCGGATCCTAAATAATTGTATCCTTTATCATACAATGCACGTGGAATATCAGTATTATCTCCTTCACTACGCCAACGACGTAATACAGCTACGCTCTGATTGTTTTTACCATACATATTTTCCATATTAATGCGTGACTCATTAATAACCTTTTGCCCAGCACGTCCATGAAGTGCTGCTACTAAACTCAACTTCTTATAACGAAGTGTAAAATTCAAACCACCAGTCAACGTAGGATTACTATTGCCCAGATAAACGATATCGTTTTCATCAATTACCCCATCACCGTTGACATCTTCATATTTAGCATCACCTGGATATACTTTTTGATCACCATTCTTTACAACTACCGGTGCCCCATTTATATCCATGATCTGTTGTCCTGTTTTATCAACCGCATAAGTTTCCTCTACATTTTGATACACACCTTTATAACGATATCCATAGAATGAACCTAAAGGATCGCCCATTAGCACACGATATGCATATTTTTTATTACCGAAAGTGTAAGTTTCATCACTTTGATTTTCGGGGAGTTCCAAAACTTTATTCTTATTTTGTGAGATATTGAATCCAAAATTGAACCCCCAGTCTTTTGTACGAACAGCAGCTACATCAATATTAAATTCCCAACCTCTATTCTCCATTTTACCAGAGTTATACCAGGCTACAGTAGACAGACCTGTTGAACTGGGTACTTTAATTTTCTTTTGCAACATATCATCTGTTACCTTCGTATATAGCTCTACAGCAAAAGTTATTCTATCCGAAAAAAGCCCTACATCTACTCCAATATTATTTGAAGTGATCGTTTCATATTTTAAATGTGTCAAATCCGGACTTTCCGGCTTCACGGCACTCATATCTCCATAACCGGGTGTGACTGCCGAAAATTTACCGATATAAGGTGATGTTCCGGTAGGCGCATTACCCGATTGTCCCCAGCTATAACGCAGTTTTATTAATGAGATAAATCCTAATCTTTGGATAAACTCCTCATCACCTAAATGCCACGCTACACCAAATGTGGGAAATCCACCCCACCGTCCACTGGCATCCATTGCCGAACTTGCTTCCCAACGGTATCCCGCATTAAACATATATTTCTCTTTAAAGATATACTGCCCGTTAAGAGTTAAGCCCATATCTCTATTAATCGTTTTTCCAGAACCTCCTTTAGCTGTAGTAGAACCTGCAATGGGAGAAGTTATACCGGAAGAAGCCGTATTAGCGGATCTGCTACTATATGTACTCGTTGTCTTATCCGATGTCTGAAAAATACCACTAAGTAACAATTTATGGTTATCATTAATAGACTGATTATAAACCAGACGATTTTCCGTAGTCAAATAAAGAAGGTCTTTACCAATGTCATAATTCAAAGCAGATGATTCATGCTCATAAGCAACCCCTGTTACGCTTTGCGGAAGGAAACGATTTATTTTTGTGAACTGTCCGTTAAAACCAACTGTACCAAAATAGTCTAAACTTTTAAAAGGTTTAGCATGAAGAACGAAAGTCATACGACTATTTGTAGCAATCGTTCTGTTCTGTGCCTCATTTGCCATTGCTACGGGGTTGTATACCTTATCATTTGAAAAGGTCATACCAAACGATTCATATGGAGTAAAATACTCACCCGTACGTTGTCCATTTGCTCCGATCACATAAGGACTCATATTAGGCATCTTAGTTAAAGCGTGTCCACGAATCGAAGCTTTCTTCAATTCATCTGTATCATCTACGTAATTGGCATCCGTAACTCCACGTGTGAAACTGTATTGCAATGCAATATCAAGTTTATCTGAAAAGCGATAATCTGTATTGAACGACGCATTAAAACGTTCATAACCCGTACCTATTGTAGTACCCTCCTGATTCAGATACCCAAGTGATAAACGATAATTCGCTTTGTCACCCCCACCCGACACAGAAAAAGAATTATCAGAAATAAAACCAGTCTGGGTAATTTCATCCAGCCAGTTCGTATTTTGATTATATTCATCAAAATACTGCCAGTCCGGATCAAACCCAATTTCTTTCGTATTATAAAGCAGCTTAAGGTACTCCTGAGATTTGGCTGCGCTCGACCCCAAATCAGACACAGTATTATAAACAGCATCCTGAATCATAGATATATACTGGTTAGCATTCAGCATAGGGATTCCGGAGCGTTCCTTACTGAATTCATACTTTGTATTAAAATTAAACTGCAAACGTCCTTTGCTACCTCTCTTTGTCTTTATGATCAAAACGCCATTGGCACCTTTTGATCCCCAAACAGCTGTAGCCGCCGCATCTTTTAAAACTTCAATAGATTCAATATCAGCCGGAGAAATATTCAACAGAGACCCATAATCATCAGAATTTGCAGAAGCAAAACTAAAATCATCTGAAATATCAACAGGTAAAGGTACACCATCTACAACGAACAAAGGTTCATTGGAAGCATTTAAAGAAGCTGTACCGCGAATACGAATTGAACTTCCGGAACCAGGATCAGCGCCTGTAAGAATATCCACATTAGCCATAGCACCTTGTAAAGCTTCTGTTACAGAAGTCACCGGTGCGGTTTCCAAACTACCAAGAGTAAGTTTCTGAGTAGCAGAAATCATCTCTCTGGCAGATTGTCCCATAGAATTCCGCTCTATTTTTTTAGCAGTCACCTCCACAGTTTCTAACGCCATACCTTCTTCGTCTAACGTGACATTAATCACTTTCTGACCCGTATATTTTATGGTTTGTGTTTTATAACCAATAAAAGAGAATACAATAGACAGATCTTTTTGATCAGGTATCGACAAACGGTAATTACCATTTACATCGGCAATGCTACCACCTAAAGAACGATTAGATGCATTTGCAACATATACGTTGGCTCCCACCAAGGGTTCATTAAAAACTTTATCCATCACCGTACCTGTCAACACATGTTGTGCCATAATCATCTGCGCACATGCTAACAATAATAGTAGGATTATATTGCGATTTCTTTTCATCTTTCTTTATTCTATATTAATTCAATAAATCCAATACGCCGTCTATTACATAAGCTGCACCATCAGCATAGATATAAGGAAAATAAGAAGTCACATTTACTTCATTTCCTTTGCTGTCTCTTAGTTTCATCGAGCCATCCGCTTTATTAATAAGCGTAATTGTTATATTTTCTTTCTTACCATTCACTGTTTTAGTGCCAAATGTAGTTAAGACTTTCTCTGTATTTTTACCAGTGGTTGCAAACGGATAATCAACCAAACCACTGGCTGACATATCGACAAAAAGACTTTTTACAAACATATCTCTCTCCTCCTGAGGAGCCTGTCGATCAAATTTAGGATTACTTCCTATAAGATCAGCTAAAACAGATGCCTGTGTTGATACAAATACAATAAAACGATTACCTTGCAGGAAATTAAAAGCCGGTTCCGTATCATCTACAGAGGCCATTCCTAAATATATACCGAAGCCCGAATAATCATTTGTGCCTTTAATCTGTTTTACACGATCCTTAAAATTACTCTGGTCAGCTATTAACGAGGTAGTTCCTTTATCACCTTTCAATGCATACGCATTTCCCATGTTATAACTCTTGATTAGCTCTATTTCCGCTACAGAAACCTCATTATCAAATCTTTCTGAATTCCAGGTAGCTGAAGAATATATTTTATTCCCCTTACGATAGAGATATTCATAATCATTATAAGTTGAATATATCATTTCTGTTTCTCCCTTTTGAGCCATAATACCATCCGCAATATGTGCACCGGCAATGGCTTTCGCCTGAGAAGTTGTAGCATTACTCATTGTCCCATCGGTACTGTTAGCTACTTGTACCTGTTCATCAGTAATGATATAAGGATTCCCTTTCAAATACTGAATGTAATCACCATTATATTCACTACCCAATAACATTTCATCGGTAGGGAAAAACACATCAAAGTCTTTATCCAGTGATTTACTAAATATATCAAAAAGAGAGCCTTTATGACATAGTAATGCAAACACATTGTAATCTTTATTGCAAAGCGCCGGTGCAATAGGTGTTTCAAATACTTCAGGAGTTATCACATTATCTTTCATTCCTCCTAAAATACCATTTGAACATACTTTCACATCAGTAGGCATTGCTAATTGGTGGTCATCCCAGATGTCATTATTGACAATATAACTTCCCAAAGCATAAGCTCCAATCATACCACCACCATATCTGATAGCATGCTCATTCATAAAATGATAGAGTGGCACAAAATTCACTTCCTCTAATGAACTAAATGAAGCAGACCAGTACTTCTGGAAGAATTGATTAATAGATTTATTATCAGGAGCAAGTACTGCATATGAAACACTTGTCAAATAATTCATTTGAGCATAATCTGGTGTAGATAAATTGTAAAAGTTCGTCCATTCACATGCAATAGGTGGTAATATGTTGTGTGAATGTACAAATAGAGAATCCCCATTACCATAATCTCTTGTTGCATCCTCATCATACTGATAAACCACAAAACGATCATACATCTTGGCAAACTGTGTGTAATCCGAATTCTCCTTATTCATCTCTGCATAAATCGTTTCCAATGGCTCAATCACTTGATTTATGGTATATAAATAACCATTATCCGTCACCACTTCATCTCCGATAACAGATGCATTAGCTACATTGAAGCTTCCGGTTCCACCTGTATAAACCGATCCCGGAAACATCGTTTCATAATCTTCTTTTTGGGATGCACTAATACTGCTCAAAGAATATTCCGAAATGATCGGAATAAAACGTTCTTTATGCATTATTTTACGTACAACGTCATTGTTCGCACGATCCACTACCGTAGAAATAGCATCACGGCTCTTTGTCCTGAATTTAAAGTAATGACCAGGCTTCTGTATTTCATTATCTACACCATTCGGATTATAAAACAGAAAATCACGTTTGCTATAAGAATAATACACCAGATGATATCCTACTAATTTATTCAGTTCCACTTCCGGAATATCATCTATCGAGCTATAATTATGTTTAGACAGATAGGCAGTAAAAGCCTCATCAGTAGGTGCCATAACAGTCACAATACCTTTCCCTTTTACAAGATCAGCATAACTACTTCGCTCTACAGCTCTCATGAAAGTAGAGAATGTCCCCTTATCTTTCATTACTTCATAAGCATTCCCTTTCAACCAATCAGGAATTTCATAGTACTTATCCATTTCCGACTGACATGCCGCCAGCGAACAAAAGAAAAGACCTATCAGAAAGTATTTCTTCATCTTAAATTATATTATTTCACAATTTTACCAACCAATATCCTTTGATCAATTTTCAACGTATAAACATAGTATCCTTTAGGCAGAAAACCGACGTTAGCCACATGTGCTATACCTCCTTGAATTATTACTTGTGCCTGATAAACAGTTTGCCCAGCAGTATTCATCACAGACACCTGGGCTGTCAAATCTTCGGCACCCATTACAGATATGTAGAAATCATCTGCAAAAGGCATCGGATAAGCACATCCTGTATTTGGAGTAATGATATTCTCAATATGAGTACTTGTACCTTGTTTATAATGATCACTTACCTCTTCAGCTGTTAACGCTTCATTATAGATCGTTAATTCATCCATTAATCCTTGAAAGCCATTCTCATAAGCTGTGTTACAATTGCCTATTGCCATCCTCTCAATAGTACCAATATCTCCAGTTTTATCAGCACCGGAAGCTACTAATATACCATTAGCATACATTTTTAGCTGTTTTTCTTCCACATCACGTACACAAACTAAATGTACCCATTCATTATTAAAATATTTAGTTGTCGCCCCGGTCACATTGATATCTGTCTTCGTTACATCATCGTCAACAGCCCAAGTCAAACGATCATTCTTACTGTTCTTCTGATACTGAATACCAAACCATTTACCAGTAGCTCCCTCATAACTATTAGTAGCGTGACTTCCCTTATGGAGCAAATACCAATCGACAGATCCACCTGCAGATTTAAACCACAATTCAATGGAAAATGATTCATTACCCAAAGTCAATGCATCATAATGTTCCTGTACAAAAGCAGCATTCGCTTTATCAAACTGCGCAGCATTATTTTGAATACCTTTCACCCATAGTGGAGTGAAATCTTTGGCAGTAGCATTTTCACCATACATATTTTCAAGTATAGTACCTTCTGTTTCATTGAAAGAATAATAAGCAACCTTACCACGCTCGGGTTTTGTTCCGGTTGTAAAACTCCACACATCTCCTTTACAATCCCCTAACAGATTTTTTGCATCTACGCGCCAATAATAAGTAGTGGCAGCCTCTACGTTAACCGTTACTACATTTGCAGTAGATGCTGTCAACACAACATCCATATCCTCTACAGATTTTCCTAAATATACTGTATACGAAAGAGCTCCTGCCCAAGCACCAGTCTTGTTCTCCCATGAAAGGCGAACAGATGTATAATCGGTAATAGTAGTTTCGTTTCCAGGTATCGGATTAACAGAAGCAATTGGAGGTGCAGGAACACCACGTGTAGCAAATTCCTGGGTGGAAGTATATAATGATTCCTTCTCCCCGTTCACTGTTTTTAGGCGAATGTAATAAGTGGTATTAGGAGCTAAGGACTCCAATTTATGAGTAGTTGTACCGGGGGCTAAAGAAATTGAAGTAAAATCTTTATTATCGATGGAATACTCAAGAATTACTGAAGTAGATTCCGGAGCATTGTTCACCCACTTAAATGAAAGATAGTCTGTGCTCAAAGAAGTCAGTTGCAAATTAGTAGGATATTTAACATATGGCATTGGTGCCGTAATACTATTAACATAATTCTCAATATTCAAATATCCATTTTCAGCCATTAACAAAGCATCATTCGGGTTATTTTTATCCAATCCATTGGCATCTTCCCAAACGTCGGGCATACCATCATTATCGGTATCCAACATTTTTTCACCATCAAAAATATTTCCAACCCCATTGGGAAGCCCCAACTCTGATTCTCCACTAAGTAAAGCTCCTTTAGTTCCTAATGATAGGAGTTCATCAATCATATAATTATCAGCTTCATCACGTACCGGTAAAGATGCTCCTACCCTATTAATAATCCAATCATAAGCCTCAGCCGCTGTTGTTTCTCCTTCAATAACAGGATGTTTTTCTGGTATCGTTGTAACTACTACTTTCTCACCATCGACTAATTTTCTTCTATCATAGTCCGAATAATCAAATTCATCAATCGATTTTACAAAAGTAACATTCTCACTTTCCGGATTGGACGCATCACGGCGATAATCATCTTCTGTGGCCTCATATCCATTAAGTATCCCATCCTTATTGTAATCAATCATATTACCTTTTTGGTAAACCTGAAAAGCTGCTTTTGCACGCGTAAAAGCCTTAGTACCTTCAACCGGACCTTTAATAAAGTAATTATTAGTAATAACTCCCCATGAAGAGGCTTCCGTATCTCCTAAAATATAGGCACCACCTTCTCCCCAATTATAAACCACATTATTGACAAACTGATTCAATCCTTTTACTTTAGGATTACGAGTTTTATTATCAATATAAAGATTACGATACAAAGTAACTCCCCCATTTGTCTGGATAAGACCTCCGCATGCATGTACCATAATTCCTTGCCCAATGATAGAATTCTGAATAGTAATATTATAAGGTTCAAAACCTTTACTATCCCAATTTATTGAGAAATTCTCATCCAATCCCCATGTAGCAGATACATGATCAAATATCATATTACCACCATTAGCAATACCCGCAGCATCGGCCCCACTAGTACCGCCAATGCCCATTCGTATACGCAAATAACGAACAATGATATTCTCGGCAGCAGAAAAAGAAACTCCATTACCATAAACCACCACTCCTTCTCCTGGAGCCGTTTGTCCGGCAATTGTAAGATTCTTTGAAAATACCAGACGAGATTTCAATTTTATCACTCCTGCCACATCAAATACGATAATGCGATTGGGTTGACTTACAGCATCACGTAAGGAACCTTTACCTGAATCATCAAGATTGGTTACATGGTATATTTCCGGAGATTCACTAGCTCTTGCCCCTTTGGCAAAACGTCCATAGCCTTCAGCACCAGGAAAGGCCAACTGTTGTGCATACATTGTTCCCATACAGAGTGGGAGGAGCAATGTAGTAATAAGTTTCTTATACAACATAGTTTTATCATTTATTTGAAGGTTACGCAGGAAAGAAATCAAATATCTCTCAATAGTACGTAGTAAGATTAATTTTTAAAGGCAATTAAGAATAAATATCAAAATTAAGAAGAGAAAAACGGTTCTTCTTATCGAAACCGTCTCTCTTCTTTTCCTTTTAAACAAAATGTTTATAAAACAATCTTTTTAACAACTATCCCCTTAGATGTTTTAATTTTTACAATATATAAACCCTCCATAGCATTCATTGGAACAACAGTTGAGTTGGAGTTGGCAACCGGTATACCTTGATTATTCACTACTACAACATTCTCAACATCGACACCGTTCACCACAATACTACCATCTTGTGCATAAACCACTACTTCTTCAGCTGTTTCGGCTACTTCAATGCCAGTACCTGTACCTGATCCGTTAGCAGTCAGTATAATTTTGTAGCCCATTACCGGAACCTCCGTAGCTTCTTCACCTTCACCCTCTATTTTTGTACCAGACTGATATTCTTGTCTTTCAGCAGTAAACGTAAGTCCGGCCGGGAATCCCTGATATTCAATCTCATAAGTATCACCTGCAGAGACAACCGCAGCATCTAAAATAGTAAATGTATCACCATTCTTTATATCAAAAGATTCAGCTGCTTTCACAATAATCTTGTTGCCGTTGAATGTAGCTACATTATTTGTAGTCAGTTTATCATAACTTGTTGCAGAGGCAAGTTCAAATTCAACTATCCCCCCATCTTTTACCGTTAACGGAGATTTCTGAGTTTCACCATTAATATCAGCCAATACCAGTTCGCCAATACCCATATAGCCTACTTCAAGTTTACCACCTTCTACAGCTATACCACCTACAAGACGCCCGTTACCACCACCAACTGCATTAGCATAAATAGTCATGGCAGCAGGAGCTTTTGTTACTCTATCTAATGCCACTCCAGTTTCAGTAACAGGAATATTAATATAAGCACGCCCAGAGTTTACGAACAAGCCCTTGAATACAGCAGCCGGACTTTCATTCACATGAGTAAAAGTATAGGTTCCTGTACCTGTCTTTATCAGACGAACCCAGTTATACGATTTTTTTCCGGGATCAAAGATAGCGACCGGTGTTGTTACATCTGTATTAGAATAACCCACAGCATAAGTAATATCCGGAGAAGTTGAATTCTTCACATATCCACCAAGCCATCCGCCTTCTTCTGCATTCAATTCGCCGATTGCATAGCAACGGTTTCCACTACCACTTGTAAATCCAGCTCCTTCCAGCAAAGTAACTTTCGTGTACACAAATGTAGAATCTACTCCATATAAATCTCCGCTAAAGTTTCCAGCTGCAACAAAATCATCAAATTTCTTTGTAGTATTCAAGAATACAGCTTTATATCCGGGTGAAAGAGCTTCATTGTTATTAGCACCTATCAGCAACTCACCTTCAAAACCTGTTAAACCTGCCATATCTGTTTTCCCTGCAAAATCTTCAGTAAAACCTACACGTTCACCACCGGAGTAGATAGTCAGTTGACCTTTACCGCCAAATTCATTTAATAAATATACATAACGTCCGGCTGTTATAGCTCCTGTGCTTTTATCTGGGACTACAATTGACGCAGCAGAAAATTTGAGGGTATTCTTATTATCGCTTATAGCCATACCTATACCTCCACCTTCTAGTGAAACTTTACGACCAAACGCATTAGGGGAATCAGCTTTTTCCATAATAACACATCCGCCACGTACCACCGTTCCACCTTTCAATTCATTGAGAACATTTAAAATAAAATTTCCACTACCCTCTTTCAAAAGAGTACCTTCACCAACAATCTTATCAGTAGTCTTTTCTGCCTGATAAGAAATAGAGTAATTCTTATCTCCACTTACCTTTATATCAGCCACTTCCATTTCACCGGTTAACTTAATGGTTTCTGTATTCACATCATTCCCATCAGCATCCTTAAAGTGGCCTCCGCCATTAAAAATAGCCGTAGAACCATTATCCCATCCGTTAGGAAGCAAAAAACCACCTCCGTAATCTTTTCCCCACTCTGACGATGAAACTCCCCAAACACCTGTCCCATACGAATTTTGCCAAATAAGTTCCTGTGCATTGACAATTGATACAGACGCTGCTAAAAGCGCTACACTAAGAAAAGTATTCTTTCTCATAGTTTTTAAATTATTAGTTTAACAACAGTTCAATATTAATATATTAACACCGATGCAAAAATACGCAGTTATCGAACACGGAACCATGTAAATTTTGGCTGAATTGATACAAAAATTGATTTTTATGATTTGAAATTAAGAAGAAAGATAGCAAACTATCTAAAACTTCTTAATGAATTTTCAACAACAAAAATTGTTTTATGCCGGAATAGGTAGTTCTAATACAATTTAATTTAAAAGTTATGCTTCCTACACAGAGAAGGGAGAAAGTTACATTTGGCAGTTATTTTGCAACATCCCTCACACTATGATAAAACATACAATATGCAGAAGATACATAGCGTGAGGGAAGGAAGGTAAAAGTATAACGACATCAAAAAAAATAAAATGATTGTCAATCTATTAGGGTATACTTTGTTTTATACCGGAGTACATTTTATATCTTAAAACACTAAATATCCTACCAAGATCAATCTGCTTTCCTGTAGAATATCGCCCTTCCCCTATGAGGAGATACAACAATCAATGATTATTCTTGATACATAGGATCAATACAGATTTTCGCAAAGAGTAATACAAATAATGTACCTACCGAATTATCATTCCGTTTTTAAGTACTTAGCAGAAATTCCGTTAAAAAATAGCCTAAAGTAAACCAACGAAGTAAAGTGTGTCATTTTTTCAAAGCTGTCTTAGTTATTACACCTGTAGAAGTTTCTACAGACACAACATAAATACCGCCAGCCAATCCATTCAACTCACCGATGTAAGCTGTACCATTATCAGCCTTTACTTCACGGGATAATGCCAGCCGACCGGAAGCATCGTACAGGCATATCTTAACCGAAACCTCTTCTTGCGGAACTACTATATAAAAGTGATTGAAGAACGGAGAAGGATAAATGCCCAGTTCACTGTTTATAGCGAGTTCCTGGTTGATACTGGTAGGAATACCTGCTGTATTTCCTGTTTCAAACAGATTGGCAACTTCCTCTGCCATTAAAGTTCCACGGAACAGCTTAAGTTCGTCTAATGTTCCAGCAAACGGTTCATTGAGTTTTTCCATCACATTACCAAAAACAATGCCCACTTCAGAATTCATATAAGCACGATTGGAATCTCTTTTTCCCAAGAGTTTGCCATCACAATAAGCAATCAATGCCTGTTCCTCATGGCTACGTACAAATACTAAATGATGCCACTCATTATTAAAGATATTTTTGAATACATCACCCGATACCAACTTTATCTCATGCTTTGTTCCGTTCTGACTAACTGCAAAGTAAAGTTCATTGTTACGTATTTCCGCACCGCACCATCTTGCCTTGCCTTTACTATCTTTAAATGTACCTTTATGGAATAAGAATCCTTTTCCATCTACGGGACAAGAACCATCAGACTTCACCCACATAGATACAGAGAACGAAGCTGCCGGGTCTGCCGTACCACTCCCCCCTTCAAATTTCATTCCTTCATAATAGGGTACAGAGATACAAGAGCCGGTCACCACGTTTTCCAACAAAAGTCCCTGTTCATTTTTTCCTGCTACGTAAGTTGGCTCCAATTCAACCAATTCGGCATCCTTTGCTCCAGCAACATCCGCAAAATTCTTTAATGTCCCGTCTAATGATAAATACATGACCGGTTCTTTTGCATCCAATGTTTGAGTCATGAAACTCCAAACTGTACCTGTTGTTACTTCGTTTTTCACATTAAGAGCATCAACACGCCAATAATAAGTCTTTGAAGGATCAGCTTTCAATGTTAATGAAGTAGCTTCCTGTGCTTCTGCACCAGAGATACATTCCAATTTATTCTTTTCTGTACCGGCATATACCTTATAAGTAGTAACACCATTATCAGGATGCGTTTCGTTCTTCCAGGAAAGTGTGATATCTTTCGAAGCATTAAAAGAAAGGATAGCATCTATCTCCGGAAATGGTTCAATACATTGATCAGGTGCTACAAGCAAGCGCTTTGTTGCTACTTCCAACACATCGGAATATACCGACTCCGTTGTAGTATTATAAGCCTTAAGACGGAATGCATACAGTACGCCCGGTGTCAGATCTGAAACAGTATGAGAAGTAGTATTAACCGGTAATTTTGCCACTTCTGCAAAGGTACCCTGTGCATCACGTTGCTCTAATATATAACCCTCTTCTTCATCTGAATAATCTTTCCAGGAAAGTGTAATAGTAGTATGATCCGCTGTTGCTTCCATCGTTGAAGGGCATGCCAAGAAAGGCATCGGTGCATCAATACTATTAATGTAATTTTCAATATTGGCATAACCGTTAGCTGCAATCTTCATAGCGTCTGTCGGATCATTCTTGTCGAGACCATTCTGCTCCTCCCAAGCATCAGGTATACCGTCACTATCAGTATCCGGAAGTTTTACGCCTCTCAAGATTTCACCCGGGCCACGGGTCGGCAATGACATTTCCGTATCTATTATCTGCCCTTTAGTACCTAAAGACGTCAATTCATCAATCATATATGCATCCACCTCATCACGTACAGGAAGAATCGCTCCTACGTTATCAACAACCCAATGATAAGCTTCTTCAGCGGTCATCTTAGCACCAATTACCGGATGTTTCTCTGAGGGTCCATCCAAAAATGTAGGTGTAAGTTGCTGACCTCCTTCAGGGATAGCACTGTCTGGTTGATAACGGTTACAATCCTCACGTGTCAATAAACGTCCATCCAACTTACCATCTCTGTTATTGTCAAAGTAATTACCTGCAAAATAAGTTACAAAAGCAGGTTTAGCACGTGTAAAAGGGACAGTCGGTCTAAAAGACTGGGTAACGGGATTTTCAGGAGTCCCTCCATTATAACGTACCAGATAGCGTTCACTCTTACCTTCAATAAAATAATTATTCTGAATATCAGCAAGTGAAGCCGCATCTGTATCCCCCATAATATAAGCACCACCATCACCCCAGTTATAGATTACATTATTAACGAACTGATTAAGCCCTTTCACTTTATTATTACGTGTTTTGTTATCAATATAGAGGTTACGGAAAAGTGTAATACCATTCTCATCAGAGGTCTGCATCAAGCCACCGCAAGAGTGGTCCCACAACCCCTGACCCATAATTGAGTTCTGAATAGTGATATTACGGGGCTGATCATCCGGACGTTTAGAGTCACCATTGATGGAGAAACATTCATCAGTACCCCAGGTCACCGACAAATGATCAAAAATCATATTTGAACCAAAAGCAACTCCAGCTGCATCTACATATCCACCCGGAGATTCCTCATAACCATAACGTACTCGCAGATAACGGCAGATAATATTATCTGCTCCCGAAAAAGAGACACGATTTCCATAGATCACAATACCATTTCCGGGAGCTGTCTGAGCTGCAATAGTCAAATTCTTAGCAAAAGGAATAACTGATTTGGCATGGATTACACCCGACACATCGAAAACCACAATTCGATTAGGTTGGCTCACTGCATCACGCAAAGAACCTTCACCCGAATCATTCAGGTTAGTCACGTGGTAAACCTCGCCATAACGACCACCAACAGCATAACGACCAAATCCTTCTGCACCTGGAAAAGCTAATTGTGGTTCGGTAACAGACTGTGCCGTCACAGGCAAGAGAGGAAAAAGAGCCAAAGCAAAGGTTCCCACGATTGAAGTAAAGTTTTTCATATTATTATATATTAAATGACGAGGCAAAAATAGGCAATGAGAGAAAAGAACATATTATTGTTTTTGGCACTTTAGATATAAATTTTGATTATCACCATACAGACACTAAATTCAAAACCAAAACAACACAACAAACAATAATTAATAAATACAATACTACCCCCTTCTTATAAGTATATTACACTTATAAAAAGAGGGTAATAAATAAAAAAGTAAAAAGCTATTTATTTAAAATATATATTACTTTTTCAATACTATTTTATCGTACTGCTCTTCCGCCTTTATTTCAGAATATTTCGGTGCATCAATCATTTCAATCAACGCACGAAGTACGGGGCCTTCCCCCATCGGATCATTCTCTTGAGTTGGACGATTGTAATAATAAGAGATAGAAGGCATAATACCTGTACCTACACAAATAGCAGTCACATCTCCCTCATCCGTTATCTTCTTCATCATGCCTTTCAAACCCTGCTCTGCTACATAAATAAAGTCAGGATGTAACCAACCTTCTTTTACACCACGGGCAATACCAAAAACAAACATAGCTGTCCCAGTGATCTCTTCGTACGAATCTTCTTTATCAAGCAACTGATGCCACAAACCATTTTTCCCCTGATAACGGGCGACACCGCTGGCCTGTTTACGGAAATTCTCAATAACCGCCTCACGCATCGGATGATCTTTCGGCATCATACTAAGCAAATCGGCCTGTGCCATAAACACCCACCCATTAGCACGACTCCAGTGAGCAACGCCATGTTCTTTGTTATCGGTATGGTAACAATGATAGTAGATATTCTTTTCCGGACACCACAAATAACGGGTGTAGTTCAACACCTGATTGGCAGCATCATTGAAATACTTTTCATCACCAGTCATTTTTCCCATACGTGCCAGGAAAGAGATAGCCATGAAAGCATCATCTGCCCAGACTGTATTCACGTGCGGCCACAGACGGGCAATCGTTCCATCTACCAGGCGAGGCTCGGCATAATTCAAATGATCTGCCGTCTCATTCACATAGTTAAGAAAGGCCTCATTAGGGTGACGCATCTGTAAATCAATCAAACTGGCACCCATCGGCCCATTATCATCCAAACGTTTAGCACGGAAAATCATATGCCAACTTAATTTGCGAATCGCACTCCAACCTCCTTCTTTGAAAGCTTGATCATACTGGCGACGGAAAAAATCAAGATTACCTTCATTGAAGACAAAATTCATATTCTTCAATACATACTTGTCATATTTCTGGTCGCCTACTTTATCGGCAAGTTCCATCAATGCGATATTAGTGACCCCATTCGTGTAGTGCCAGTTATTGTATTTACAAGCCACTTTCACATCCATTGACAGAGGAAGTTTTTTTACAGATTTGTAAACCTCTCCAGTCTTGGTGTTCTTAAATTCGTACGTAGTACTATCAAGTATCCGATCGGCAATTTTCACAGCAGCCTCTTTTGCACTCATTTTAGTCTGAGCGGAAAGAGAAATAGTACACAAGAAAAGAGCACAAGATATAAAGATTCGTTTCATGGATATAACTGCTTTGATGATTATTTAGGTAAATTGAACGCTGTTGTCATTTCACGCATTTGTTCCTGACTCATACCATCAGGAACAAAGCCCATATTACGTGCATTAATATAGATCTGAGCCGATTTGCTTAATACATCAATCTGATCAAACGCATCCATAATATCTTCACCAACAGCACAGGCACCATGTTTTTCCCACATCACTACATCATAATCGTCTAACTCTTTAATTGTGGCCTCAGCCAATGCTACAGAGCTTGGCAATGCATACGGAATAATACCCAAACCACGCGGACAGAAAGCCTTTGTTTCGGGTATCATACTCCAAAGCAGATTGGTCAGCACGTCCTTCTTCAGGAAAGGTTCATGATGCGTCATAGCAATTAGCTCAATAGGATGCGTATGAAGAGATGCTTTATAGGTAGATCCTTTACTAATCAGATAATTGTGCATGCACAAATGTGACGGAAGTTCAGAAGTCGGTTGTACAGGTTGGTCGGCTATAATGACATAGCTGGCACAATCATCGAGAATACGAATGACAGAACCGTGTTCCATTGGCCAACGAGCCAAATCACGCATACGCTTGTTGGTTCCTTTGCAATAAAAATAACACCCCTTCAAATAAGGAAGTACAGTACCAATAGCCTTCACTTCACTAATAGGAGCCAGAGCGCGGATTTCATCATCAACAAATTCAGTAATATTCACTACAATATTACCACCATTACGTTCGGCCCATCCTTTTTGCCAGAGGTATCCGGCTACCTCAGCGGCTTTGTTCACTTCATTTGTAAGAGCCGGACGATTTTCTAAAATTGATTTCATCTTTATTATTTACGATTTAACGATTTACGATTGAAAAACAAAATGATTTACGATTTGACGATTTACGATTTGACGATTGAAGTTACCTGATTTATTATTGGTTACAGACATTTTTCGATCGTAAATAGTAAATAATAAAATCGTAAATTCCTTTAGACTTGTGCCATAGCAACCACTATAATGGAAGAGATGAGTATCGCCAACCCTAAAATCAATGTCCCGATTGTTGAACAGCTTGCCCCTTTCCATTCTTTGAGAATAATCCCCCAAACATTACTGAAAGTAACATTTAAAGACATCAGGATACTCCAGGAGAATGCCAGCAAAACAGGACTATCTACCAGAAAACTCTTTCCCATTTCCAAACCAAAGAACTGAGAATACCATAGTACTCCAGCCAATGCACAAAATAACAAATTATTAATCAACTGACCTCCTTTAACAGAGAAATATTCTTTACCCGTTTTGTTTTTAATATTCTGTTGAATACAATATGCAGCATTAGTGCAGAAACCACCTAAAGTAACAAGGAAGATAACAGGCAGCCCTGCATACAGAGCTTCTACACCACCGTTAAGAGCTGCTTCTTTAATAGGAGTTCCCGCATCCAGCCCGAGGGCAAAACAAGCACTCATTACACCTGCCAGTAAAGCGACCAACAGACCTTTAGTTAATGCAAAGTCCTTTACGGCCACTTTTTTCTCTTCCTCAGTCATATTTTTGGAACGTAAACTACCGGCATAACCGATTACCGCAATACCGGCTAACGTGATACAGACCCCGATAAGCAACATCAATCCATCACCATGAAACAAATCCTTTCCGGCAAAAATAGCAGGGAAAAGAGTACCGAAGCCGGCACAAGTCCCTAACGCAATACTCTGCCCGAGAGCTATACCAAGATAACGCATACTAAGTCCGAACGTAAGTCCTCCAACACCCCACAACACCCCGTAGATAATAGCAGGAAGAGCTCCTCCTGAGCCCCATAACTCAATAAGGCTACTTCCCCCAGGAACAGCCAACAAAGCCCCTAACAAAGGAAATAAAAGCCATGCAAAAATCCCCTGCACCAGCCAAAAACTTTCCCAAGACCAGTTTTTTACTTTATTTATAGGCACATACGAGCTACTCTGTCCGAAGCTTCCAATGGCAATAATAATGAGTCCTATCAGTGTATTCATGTATATTAGTGATTAGTTGATTAGTAATTAGCGATAAATAAGTGACGAGTGACGAGTGATAAGTGATAAGTAACAGCGAAACCCGCTAATCACTCATCACTTATCACTAACCACTAATTCACTACGCCCCTCTTTTTGAAGTTACTTCTACCTCGTATTTCTCTATTTCTGCGATAAAATCTTCACCTACAGGAACATTATTCTTCAGACAGAACATATCCCAAACAGCATTCCACGGAAGTGATTTCGATTCTTCGAGCAGAGCAAGGCGCTGAAATAATTTATCGTCAGCTTCGTATTCACGAAGTTTAGCAATCGGTTCAAGTAAACCTTGCAGAAAACATTTCTGTGTGGCACGGCTACCAATAACATATGCTCCGATACGGTTAATGCTGGCATCAAAGTAGTCCAGACCGATATGTACACGATCAAGTGCATTGCAACGTACAACTTCTTTTGCCAGATCCAATGTTTCATCGTTCATGATAGTCACATGATCACTATCCCAACGAACAGGACGACTAACATGCAACATAATTTCGGGTGTGTAAAGCAGCAAAGACGAAATCTTGTCGGCTACACTCTCAGTAGGATGGAAATGACCGGTATCCAATGTTACCATTTTATTACGACTTGCCCCGTAACCAATATAGAAGTCATTAGAGCCTACCGTATAACTCTCCAGGCCAATACCAAATACTTTTGATTCAATACAGTCCTTCATATGCTTATAGTCAATGGCAAAAATCTGATCCAGAGAATCTTTCAGCAATTCACGATAACGTAAACGATTCACAGTAATATCTTTACTACCATCGTGTACCCACAAATTCATAATACAAGGATCACCCTGGCGTTTACCCATCTCCTCAGCTATAGCACGACAACGCTTAGTATGCTCTATCCAGAAGTCACGAATTTCTTTGTCCGGATTTGACAAGGAAAGGTTTCCACTTTTTGGATGAGAGAAAGAGGTAGAATTGAAATCCAATTTCATTCCATGTTCTGCTCCCCACTGTATCCAACTTTCAAAATGTTTCGGTTCTACCTGATCACGGTCTACAAACTGTCCTCCAAAATCACCATAGATTTCGTGCAAATTCAGACGGTGTGTACCAGGTATATATGAAGCAGCTTTCAGAATATCTTGTCTAACTTCCTCTATATTACGTGCTTTACCCGGATAATTACCAGTAGCCTGGATACCTCCGCTCAATGATCCGTTTGATTCGAAGCCAGCCACATCATCTGCCTGCCAGCAATGTAAAGACAATGAAATTTTCTGTAAATCCTCAAGAGCTTTATTAGCATCAACCCCCACAGCCGCATAACGTTCAACAGCTACGTCATAAGCTTTTTTAATCAATTCTTCTTTCATGATATTATATGTTTAAAGTGAATATAAGCCGTATCCCAATTCTCTGAATTTTGCGGTTTATAAGTTTTCAAAGGAATAGAGTTGTGAATAAGTTGTCGCATTCCTTTAATATCTTCCGCCTCACCTGCTGTCATAGCCTGTATCATAACATTTCCAATGGCAGTAGCCTCCGAAGGACCGGCTATAACCGGAATCCCGATTGCATTGGCAGTAAACTGATTCAATAGCTCATTCCGGCTTCCTCCGCCTATTACATGAAGCGTCTCTATAGGCATAGGAGACAAATTACGTAGATTATCCAATACCTGACGATAGCGAAGCGCCAGACTCTCAAAAATACAACGTACAATTTGTCCGCGTGTTTCCGGTACAGGCTGATTGGTTTCTGCACAGTACCGACAAATCGCCTCCTGCATATCAGCAGGATTGGCAAAACAAGCGTCATCCGGATTAATCAGACTACGAAAAGGTTCAGCTTTCTCGGCTTCAGCTATCAATTCCGGATAAGAAATGTTTTCCCAACCTGTACGACAACGCTCGAGTAGCCACATACCACATATGTTTTTCAACAGACGAATCGTACCTGCTACTCCACCTTCATTGGTGAAGTTCAACCGTTCTGTCTCTTCTGTGATTACCGGAGCATCTGTTTCTACTCCCATCAGTGACCACGTACCACTACTTAAATAAGCAAAGTTACGATTCAACGCCGGAACGGCAGCTACAGCAGAAGCAGTATCATGTCCTGCTACAGCGATAACCGGAATAGCTCCCAGGCCAGTGAGTTTCTGTATCTCTTTTGTCAACACTCCTACTTGTTCACCCGGATAAACAAAGCGTCCAAAATGTTCTTCAGTCAGTCCGACCACTTTCAACAATTCCGGCTCTAACTTCCGGGTTTGGGCATTGACCAACTGTGCCGTACTGGCGATAGTGTATTCTGTCACCATTTCGCCTGTCAACATATAACTCAAAGCATCCGGAATAAATAATATTTTATCGGCAACAGCCAACGCACTGTCACTATTGCCACGCAGCGTATCAAGTTGAAACAAAGAATTAAAATTCATCACTTGAATGCCTGTCAAACTATACACCCGGCTGCGGGGAACGCGGGTAAAGAGAGCTTCCGGCGCTCCATCCGTATGAGGGTCACGATAAGCATAAGGCTGACGCAGCAAATGTCCGTCTTTACCTACACAAACAAAATCAACACCCCAGGTATCAATGCCAATAGAAGTTATAGATACATTCCGTTTCGCCACCAGTTTCAGTCCATCTATAACAGACTGGTATAGAGCATAAATATCCCAATAGTAATGTCCTCTTACTTCAATAAGCTGATTGGGAAAACGATTTATCTCTTCCAGCTCCAATCCCTTATCCGAAAAGGAGCCTAAAATAGTACGTCCGCTGGTAGCACCCAGATCGACCGCAAAAAAAGAGTTCTTCATGTCTGTATTATACGTGTTTATTTTGTGATATCTACATTCTTGTTATGTTCAAGTTTCAGTTTACTTTTAGCATTTACAGAAAAGTTATTCATCTTCCAGTCTTTTGCCCATGAAATGGTTCCTGCGTTCTCTCCACTGAAATGTACATTATCAAAGTCAAATCCATCAATTGTACTATTCTCTATACCAGACACCTTGATACAGGTTTGTGCGTTAGTGGCAGTAACATTCATAAAATGTACATTACGGAATTTGGGAGTTCCTTGTTTAGGATCTACCGGAGTCAACATCTTAATCCAGTGTGTCGGAACATTTTTTTCATCGTAACCTTCAGGCAACTTTGAAGTACTGTAAGCCGGATGCCAGTTTAAATCAACCACAAACGGATCGCGTACTCCAATCATTTCAATGTTACAGAGATAGATATCCTCTATTACACCACCACGCTGACAAGTACTCTTGAAACGTAATCCGTATTTTGTGCCCATACCTGTCATATTATAAGCCACAATATTGTTGATACCACCCGAAGTTTCGCTGCCACAAGTAAACAATCCGTCTCCATGTCCGGCAATGCAATCACGAATCACGACGTAACGGCAAGGACGATTCACCCGGAGACCATCACTGTCACGGCCTGCTTTCAGACAAAAATTATCATCATTGCAATTGATATTCGAGTTTTGTACCAATATATATTCTGAAGAGTCGATGTCTATGCCATCTGTACTGGGACCACGACCTTCAATATTATTACTAATAATAATTCCGTCAACAGTAACATATTTACTATATAAAATGTGTAAACTCCAGAAACCCGGCTGATAAAGCACTATGTTTTCTACTGTTACATTCTCACATTCGGCGATAAGAATACCTCGCGGACGTTCACAATCATAGTCAACAATCCAGCGTAACCCTTTCGGATCGTATTCTTTCCGCATCGAACGATACTTATCCCAGAAAACTTTGCCGCGACCGTTAATTACTCCATCACCGGAAATCGCGGCATTCTTCTTACCTATTATATTGACCAATGCCGAAGGCCAGTTCATTTCTACACCGGCCACCCGGGTATCTATTTTCTTATAATCATCAATGTCCTGCGAACCGATAAGCGTAGTTCCTTTAGGGATATTAAAATTGACATTATTACCTACAAAGAGAGCACCGGTCAGATAAATTCCCGGACTAAAAGTAACAATACCTCCTCCTGCCTGCTCAGCAGCGTCAATTGCTTTCTGAATAGCAGTGGTATTCATTTCCAATGCATCTCCTTTGGCACCGTAATCGGTTACATTATAAACGGTTTGTTGTACAGGAAAAGTCTTAGCGCCAACCTCCTTCATCCAAGGGAAATCGGGGATATTAGCAGTTTGTGCTGTAACGTTGAAACTTATAACAGACAGAAATACTCCTATCAGGCAAGTCAGGTTCTTCATGGTATACATTCAATTATTGTGAGTAATACTTTTAATGATACAAAAATAGGGGATTCCTCCCCTATTTGTGCTGCACGTTTTGATATAAAGGGTATCTTATTTGACAATTTGGCTCACTCCTTCACAAAAGCGGATAATGAACTTTTCACCTTCTTTATTATGTATTGTCACATTCTTCAAAGTAATATTGCGACTATAAATAAATTCGGCTCCTATCTGAGAAGTAATATCCAGATTCTCAAGCGTTATACCATCAATTGGCATCTCTGGTATACCATTAAAAAACAGCGCCCGGCGTGCATTGGAACATACCAGATTCGAAATATGAATATTACGAAAACAAGGAGTAGTATCGTCTACCGGCAACGGGTCAACTTTAGCAGGAATCTTCTCACCACTCTCTAATACTTCAACAGCAGACTTACCTCCATAGTAAAGATTGAAAGTCACAGGTTCCGTCGGAATATCCATCATAGAAACGTTACGTATCCAGATATTCTCAACAACTCCCCCGCGTCCCCGCTTACTCTTGAAACGCAGTCCGACATCCGTCCCCAAAAACTGACAGTTACTAACGGAAACATTACGTACTCCACCACTCATCTCGCTGCCTACAACAAAACCGCCATGTCCTTTGAATACCGTACAGCCATCTACTACAACGTTCTCACAAGGACGGGCACGACGACGTCCGTCTTCATCCTTTCCACTTTTCAAGCAGATACCATCATCTCCTACATCAAATGTAGAATTCACAATCAGTGCATTTTTACAGGATTCCAAATCAAGCCCGTCGCCATTCTGAGCATAACTCGGGTTACGTACCTGTATATCCTCTATCAAAACATTCTCACACATCAGAGGGTGTAGGTTCCATGCCGGAGAATTTTGAAAGATCACCCCTTGGAACCAGACGTTTTTACACTCTATCAGACTTACCATCACCGGACGCAGGAAATGACGTACGCTCTGCCACTCTTCCTCCGTCTTTAAATTCTGAGGTACATTCATATTGCTGATAGTATCTCCTTTAAGTGTTTGCGGATATGGAAACCAATAAGTAGGACGTTTATAAACTCCTCCCCGGGCAATGGTTTGTTTCCAGACACTTTCTGTCACTTTCTCACGTTTCAAAGGACGCCAATAATGACCGTTTCCATCTATTGCTCCTTGTCCGGTAATAGCTACATTAGTCAGATTACGTCCCGAAATAGGCGACTGGCAACGGCGAGTGTCTAATCCTTCAAACACAGTTTCTACCAACGGATAAAGTTCAACATCCGGAGAGAAGAGAATCACAGCCCCTTTCTCAATATGAAGATTAATATTACTTTTCAGAACAATAGGACCGGTCAGCCAAATACCTGCCGGAACAATCAAGTACCCACCTCCACGAGCCGATAATGCTTCAATAGCCTTTGCAAAAGCATCAGTACAAAGTTCCACCCCATTACCGACAGCACCAAAATCCGGCAGAAACACCTTCAGACTAGGAAACTGGGGTGCTTCTACTTTTGGCATTGTAAAGGGAAGTTTTTGGTATATTTCTTCATATTTATAAGTTTGTGCCCAGGACGGCAATACCGTCCATGCACAAAGAAACCAAACAATTAAAATTCTCTTCATTCGACTTTATTTATAATTCATAGGATTCACGTTAATTATGGTATGCTATTTATACGTTTTGATAGTTTCTATACTACCATCATCATAAAATCTCCTTTCGATCCTAAAACCTGTAGGAGAGGTCGTTTCTTGTCCCATTACATTATAATAAACAGTGCGTAACAACCTTGCCGATGACTTACCATCTGTCTTTGGGCTTTCAAGACCTGTGGACAGTTGTTCCACTGCCTTTCGCAGTTGCGCATGTACATTATAATAAGCAGGCTTTGCTTGCAATTCATGGTTGAATAAAAGTGGTGCGTTCTTTCTCCAAGAGTGGTTATCCGAAATACCCCAAACCAACATCGAGGAACAATTTTCATTTCTTAAAAATATTCTTGTAATTGCACCATATTCTTTCGCTTGTCTCTCGAGTGCATCCTCCGCTGTAGGATCAGCAAGGGCAATATCCAACTCTGTAATGATACACTTGAGCCCAAGATTGTCATAACGGCGGATATTCTTCTCCAATTTCATGGTATCAAGTTCACCTGTAGTGAAGTGGCACTGCAAACCACATCCTTCGATGGCCAAACCTGATTCTTTCAGGCGCTTAACAAGGTTGTAATAAGCTTCCGTCTTTGTTTTTCCTACCATCTCTGCCCCATACTCGTTGATATACAACTTAGCATCGGGATCAGCCTGATGTGCCCAAACGAAAGCTGAGTCAATAAACTCTTCACCGATATAAGTAGCCCAGATAGAGGGACGAAGTTTATAGGCTGTAGGATCAGAACGAACAATCGACTGGTCATCATCGAGTACCTCGTTGCATACGTCCCATTCCGTAATCTTACCTTTATATCTGCCAACAACATTGAATATATGATTTTTCAAGATATCCAAAAGTTGACGTTTGGAGAAATTGTTATTATTCTTCTTTCCATCCGAACTTACCCACGATGGAACCTGCTGATGCCATGCCAAGGTATGACCACGTACCACCTGCTCGTATCTGTCTGAAAGCCATAGAATGGCATCAGAACCTCCGTAATTGAATTCACCTTGGTTAGGTTCAGTGGCATCAAATTTCATCTCATTTTCACCAACAATCATATTGAATTCCTCCCCCACAAGACCAATCTCACCGTTAGTCTGGCTGAAATCATATCGATAACTGGCAGCTGCCACACCAATATTTTTTCCTAATTTCTCAGCATAGAAACGAAGTGAGGTAGTCATATCCATATCCTCAACCCAGTCGTCATCAGGATAAACAGTCTCCCCATCATCTGGTTCGTCATCGTCCTCCTGATCACCTTGACCACTATAGGCGAGCGATGTCACTTTGGCCACTACGCAGAAACGACCGTCTTCTGCTTCTCGTTCATCCACTACCCATGTATAAGACTTGGGATAACGGATGTCGAAATCCCAACTATCCACATCCTCCTTCATAGCTGAAAGCAAGACAATCTCATCACCCACATGCAGTTCGGCATCTTCTGTCAACGCTATCTTCAAACGAGGCTGCTTATCAGAGGTTTCAAAGTCTTCAGTTATCGTACTAAAGACAAGTGTACCTTTGATGTCAATCGCCGAAAAGTTTTTCGCATCTTTAATATATGCAATAATATTGGCTTCGGGATGCAAAGTTACTTTCACTGCCAACGCTGCTTTAGTATAGTCCGCAAAAGTGAGTGTACCCAACGCTTGGTCAAGTGTGAACGGGTCTCCCCCCGTCAATGTGCCATACACCTCTGTAGCGGCAGCAATATTCCCATTTCCACAGAGTGTAGCCCTATGATATACCATCACAGTACTACTATTACCAGTCGCACCCGATAAATTCTTTTGTAAAGCCACTCCTTTGTCATTTGCAACTATGATACCACCTTGAAGAACGCACAATCCTCCGTTGATATCGTTCTCGTTGCCTGTCAGATAATAATTACCAATACCTTCCTTGAGGATGCCCACTTTGTTACCCGATGCTTGAGGGGCAATCAGACTGCCCAACACGCCATCAGTACCTTTGCCTCCAATGACATAATAAGAATTGGCTGTACCTTTTTTATAATACCCTCCCAACCAAGAGTTTTTACTACTGTGGATTTCACCGATACGGACGCCACGCGTACCAGACTCCAATGCCAACATCGTACCGTCTCTCATGATGAGAGTCTTGTCGGCAAGAAGATTATTGCAATTCGATGCAGCCAGATTATCGGGTTGAAAAGTACCACTACTCATAACCAGCCCATAAAATCCACAACTGCTATTCACATCTTTATAAGGATAGAGTTCGATACTTCCTTTAAAACCACTCCAATCCGGCGTAGTGGTTCCTTTACTGGCAGAGGTTCCCAAATACGAACGTTCACCTCCAGCATGTATTTTGAGCGTGCCTTCACCTGCCAACTTACCCGTCCATTCCGAATAGCGTGAGGTTAGCACATTGGCAATTTGTCCCGCAGAGATATAGATATTGTCAGAAATATTCCTATAGGAAGAAGCTGTGTTGTCCACACAATAATCGAAGGTACCATTATCTTCCACAGACACAAAATCATCATAGGTCCCAACCAATTGTATATCATCAATGTAAAAATCCGAATTGGCGTGATGGATGCCCAAGCGAAGTTTGTCGGAGACATTGTCAGGAGACAATCCCTTCATCGTATAAGTTTTCACTTGCCATTCGTTGTTATTACCCTGTTGGGGATAGCCTTCGTCACGATATACTTCCGTGTCACCTATAAAAGCTGCAAACTGCTTCCAATTGTCGATGTCGGTGGCACTGCGATACAAGCGATAACGTATGGAACCATAACGATCCGTTAATTCGTTGCCACGCAATGTACTGTTGATTATAAACTCAGGATGGCATCCCCAATCTTTCAACACGATATGGAGAACTTTGTTATCAGGGTTTGTTGGATCAGCTTCTACTATGGCAGTCGAAGTGATAGATCCACCGTTACTCTGCCATAGTTTCCATTCCGTTCCAATGGGATAATTCTCGAAATCGCACACTGTAAGGGGAGTGGCAACAGATACTACAGCCATTGTAGCTGTAAGCAAAAAAGCACAAATTTTCTTTTTCATCCTTAAATAATATATCGTTAAAAATTTGATTTACCATATAGGTTGATTCATGCAGTACATGCTACTGAAGCATCTATTTTATAAATTTTGTTCAGTATTATTTTAAAGTTATCATCGAGGACCTTTTACATTTCCAAGAAGAAGGATAGCGCACTATCTGACAAATAAAAACAGAAAAATGGCCCAAAAATAAACTCTAAATAAATCGAGAAATACTTTTAAGAGGAAGATTAAAACAGACTCTCAACTTCGTGGTATATTCCTTCAAAGCATCACTGCAAATATTCTTAGTTTATGTGACTCAATTATTCTCCAAGAAAATAAGAGGTTACCGGTGCCTGCGGATATCCCATACTGCGATGAGCCACATAGCTACGATAGATGGGATCCTGCATAAGCGTAATACGACGATCCTTTGCCGGAATAACAGTATGGTAAATGCGTAACTCTCCCGGAAGTGCAGTAATTAGCTCTTCACGCCAATCTCCTTCCATATCAGCCATCATCAGAATATCTCCCTCAATACCTTTGGTCAGGTCTTCGCCTTTCCACTTCCAGATACTCTGTTTCTTACCATTGGAAGAAGAGCCTGCTCCCCAACGATTATCATCGCCACGAAAGGTTTCACGAAGCAGATCGGCATCCCACCAAATCCAATTACGACAACCCGGAACCTCTTCACGGGTTACATTCAGTTTCTTTCCGCCTGAAGTCAACAAATACTTATCAGTACTCCCTCCTTTGCGGTCTTCACTGGCAAAGCACTCTAAACCGGGATATTCCGGATCAAAATCGGCTACCATACCATCACCTACGTGATAAGTTGTATGCCCAATGTCCCATATTAATTCTCCGGTACGGGCACTCACAACAGATACCCCACGTCCATCTTCTTTTTTGGGTTCACTTACCATGAATACCTGTAATCCTTCCATATCCGGATGTAATTTACACAAATAGGCCTTATCGCTATGTCCCAATCCCGATGACCAGAGTAAAGTCCCATTATCATCAAGCATACAAGAACCCAGCAGTATCTCATCACGCCCATCACCGTCTACATCTCCCGTCACCATACTATGAGCTCCCATACTACGCACAACCGGATTTTCTTCGTCTCCATCCCAACGCCACATACGTTGTAGCTTACCTTCTTTTAATTGCCAGGCGTCTACCACCATCAACTTATAAGTACCACGGGCAGCGAGTATACAAGGTGTTTTCCCATCCAGATAAGCCACTCCCATCTGGTTGCGGTTCTGTCGGATCAGATTGCCATAACGATCATTCCGTTCGGGCCAGTCCACACGATCAATCTCTTTACCGGTCATTCCGTCCAGCACAGACAGATATTCACTACCACCACAAACACGTCCTTTCTCATTTTTTACAAAATCAGAACCGGCTGTTTTTATAGCAATTTCAGCTTTACCATCCCCATTAAAATCATAAACGATAAAAGGAGAATACCAGATACCAGGCTCAATACCAGGGCCCATATCATAGGTCCAAAGCCAGGTACCATCATTCAGATAGGCAGATATCTTATACGTTTTTCCGGTAGTATCTCCCGGCATACCCGGATCTACATTGGTTTCAGGTGTACGGATAATGTAATCATAAGCACCATCGCCATTCAAATCGGCTAAAGCTACTTTACCAGCCTTCGCATTATCTTTCAGCCGGATAGAAGTATAATTAGTACATTTCCCGGCTTCAATCTCTACTCTTTCGGATGCAACAGGTGTAAGCCCTTTTACCAGGGGAACTACCCAATAAACCGCCTTTTCCTGTACAGGAGCATTATCAATAAAGTCGCAGGTTTGCATCACAGGTTTATTAGTGAGACGGCGTTTCTTGCCATTTACTTCCCGATAAACATGAAAGGCGGTAGCAGGAGTATCTGTATTCAATAACCGCCAACTAAGGTAAACTCCTTTCCCGTCTCGGGAAGGAGCGGCATAAAGTCCGCGATTCAAATGTTCCGTAATCCGCTCTTTAGCAAAACCCTCAACCAGTGGTTTGGGCTCATGCCGCGGATCAAGTATCTCATACATATATTGCCGCTCGCGAGGGTCCTGTGCATAAACAGCAACTACAGCAGACAAAAAAAGTATCAAAGCAAAATATTTATTCATAATAGAAAGTTCCTTTCTTCATTGGAATTACTTTTACCGGGCCAATCAATCCACTTGACACAGGTTCCCAGTTTCCATATCCCGTTTTTTTATAATCCAGGCTTACAATATTGGCATCTTTAAAAATACGCCAGGGTATTTCTCTCCGATCCATATCCGCAATGCGATTGGCAGGTAAGTTAGTTACTTCTACCTCCAGTATATTTTCACCGAGACGAAGATATTTACCTACCAGGCAACGATAAGGAACTGACCACAATGTGGCAACGTCCTTTCCATTAATACGAACACGAGCGCTCTCACGCACATCACCCAAATCGAGTCTCCATTCAGGAATAGAAAGATCGTTCAGGTTAAATTTAAATGAATAAGAGGCTGTTCCCATTGTATTCTTTACTTCTGCTACCGGAAGTTCAGTCCATGAGCCCAGCGTTACCGAATCAGGAGCAGCCGAAACAGCCGGAATACTTTCTACGAAACGAAAGCCCCATTTACCCGTCAAAGTCAATCCATCGGCTTTTGGCTCGTAATATCCCCATGCAGAAGCCTGTACATCGGCATTCGTAAACGTTTTCAGCAATATTGATTCCCCAGATGCTACCTGCAAATACACCTCTGTACGTCCATCCTTCTGACGCAAAAGAGCTTTTCCACTCTCTCCGTTCACAGGATTATAGATCAGGGCAGATGTAGCCTGAACTCCCAAAGGTATCCATCCTTCCGTATCTTCTCCTTTCAGGGCAGAAATAAAATAATGATATCCATCTTCGTTTGTACGACGGATACAACTCAAACCATAAGCTGTTTTCATCCTTTCGGGTTGTACACCTGTTTCCGCCAATGTGTAGTCATAATCCGTTCCAAACAAAATACGCCCTTTACGTAATTTGTCTTTTTGTGCCATCAATTTCTTAAAAGCAGCACGACGTTCATTCAACCGGTCATATCCTGGAACATCTTCCGGATATTGCTCCAGAAATACAATAGTAGCTCCCTCATCTGCCAACCGGAATAATTTGGCAAGTACATCATCCGGCATCAGTCTCGCGCCCGGAATGAGTAACGCCTGATACACGGTACCTCCGGAGGTAACTAATTTCCCACCCATACAAGTAAGACTGCGTATGAAATTATCGGAAATATAATCCAAATCATAACCTGCATTATAAATACGATGAACTGCATCGATAAAACGGGGCGCACGCTTTGCCATTTTATGAATATCAAACATCAAGAGACGTCCGTCCTGCTCCTGCCACATATCATATACAGGCAGATATACCAGAAAATCATTATCAGATTTCCCCATCTGCAGAAAGCTCTGACAACGGGTTATATAATCAAAAAATGCCGGAGCATCCCGCCAGATATTATTTGTAGGGCTCATATCAACGGAAGCATAGAACTTCCATCCCGGCCATACAGCCTCAACAGGCGAATAAGTGGTCCCATGAAAATAGGTGTGATTTACCCCTGAGATAAACATCAGATCAATATCGGGCTTACACTGAGAAAGCGACGTACGAAAATGTTCCGTCAGCCAGGTGAATGTTTCAGACGAAGTAAATGGTTTACCGGCAATATGAGCAGCCGAAGAAGCATATTTCAGCATCGACAAGTCTGAATCGTTAGGACGTGTTAATGAATCACGGCGTAAACCACGGATTCCAAAATCAGAAATACCGAAACCCTCGCATTCGGGAACATCTACAGTAGTATACAGATCTATCAGATTACCAGGTGAGCCATGTGCTTGATTACGTGTTTTGGAGCCATGTGAATGCGCCCATTCTGTCCATTGTCGGGTAAAGTTCTCTAAAAGTAATTCGGCAATCGTCTCCCGGTAGTCGGAAATAATCCGGGAAACCATATCCGTACGTTTATCCGACAAAAATTCCGGAAGATGTTCTTCCAGTTTATATCCGCGGCGTGTGGCAAATTCGTCAAAAAGATTTTCAGTCCAATCTGCCTTATAGACTTCGTAAGAATCATTGAAGAAGTTATGCGGATAAGGTGCTCCTGATGCTTCAAAGGCACGTTCAAAACGATTCAGATAATTTTTCACAGCCCGGCCGGACAAATGATCCATCACGTATCCCTCTCCTCCGGGAGCAGCGCGCTTCACTTTCTGGAATGTCTTTCCGCAAAAGGCAGCTATCAATTGCCAGTTTCCTTTGGGAGCTTTCCATTGCAAAATACCGTCTTTCACTTTAGACGTCAGGTTTATGCATTTCCCTTTATCAGAAAAAGCCATCAAACGGCTTAGCTTAGCATAGGCACGTTGCTTCTCGTCAGCAACTTCTATTTTCTCTTTCAGTTGTTCACCACCCTGCAATGTATATTCCGATACGAAAAGCTTGCAGGCAGCGTCTTCTATGGTTACCTCCGGGCCTCCGAAAGGCCACCCGGTACCGGTATTCATATCAATCTGCATACCCAGGCGATTCGCTTCACCCTCAGTATATTGCAGCATCTCCATCCAATGAGAAGAAAGAAATGGAATATCATTTTCATCATTTCCTTTTACTCCATAGATAGGAGTTATCTCCATCGTTCCCATTCCCGCTTTCGCATAAGCATTCAGATTATGAGTCAGATTTTCTTTATCTACGGCGCTTCCCATCCACCACCAACGGGCAGCAGGTTTCGATTCAGTGGTTATCTCCGGCCAACTTATTGTTTGTGCCGCTGCAAAAGGGCACAATAACCAAGCCAGTAACACTATTCTTATTTTTTTATCCATCATCCTAAGTAATACATTACAATTAAATGATTATTTAGCGGTATTATTTATACTAATTTTAAATCAGTACTCATCATTATTTTTATCACCTACTCTCCCAGTTCGATACATCCCATGATAAAAGGACCCGTAGCTTTGGCATCGTTATCACGCATTTTCTCACCGATATAATATTCAAAACTACCATCCCGGTACGGATGTCCTCCCAGACCACCTACCTGACAACAACGCGTCAACGTAAGTGTACCATCAGGATTCTCAATAAGCAGTTTGTCTTTCAATCCCTTAAAAGCTTTCTCCGCTACCTCTCTGTATTTCGCATCAATATATCCTTTATTTACCGCTTTTGCATAAGCATACATACACTGTGAAGTTACAGATGCTTCCGGAAAGTTGCCTTCACGCTTTGGCTGATCAATCACCTGGTACCATAAGCCGGCCTTATCCTGGTATTTAGGAAGTGTATCGGCAAGCCCTTGTATCCAGCTTATCATATCGGCACGTCCGGGATGATTCTCCGGAATATAGTCCAGAGCATCCACCAAAGCCATAAACCACCAGCCGATACTGCGCCCCCAGAAGTTAGGTGAATGTCCCGTTTCCGGATCTGCCCAACGCTGGCTTTTACTCTCGTCCCAAGCATGATGATACAAACCCGTTTTAGCATCATAAGTATGCTTGTGACAAAGTGTAAATTGTTTCACTGCCTCATCTATCCACATCGGTTGATTGAACTCCGCCCCATATTGTGCCAGAAAAGGTGAAGCCATATACAAACCATCCAACCATATTTGGTGCTGATAAATCAATTTATGCCAATATGCACCCTCCAGTGTACGAGGATGGTTCTTCAACTGTTTTATTAAAAGGTCCATTGCCATTTTATACTTTTCCTTACCTGTCTCACGATAAAGATCAAATAGCACTTTACCCGAATTAATGTAATCAAGATTATAAGTAGACACATCATACAGATGGATTTGCCCTGTTTCATTTATCAGCGAATCCGCCCATGCCTCTACATAATCAAAATAACGCTTCTCACCTGTCTGTTTCCACATCCTTAGCATAGCGCAACAACCTACTCCTTGTGCATAGCCAAAAAACAAACGCTTTCCATGATCCAGTTGATAAGCCTTCGGAAACCGGCGCATCTCAGAATCAGCAAACCAGCGGGCATACGTATCCGGAGCAAAATGATCCGTACGGAAAGGTATGGCCGGGAAACCGGCTTTATTATAAAGATTCACACGGAAAAAGTTTCCGTAACCATAACGCACGGCTGTAGGCTGAGGAACCTCAGGAGCATAGAGTTCTACCTTATTGCCCTGGATCATTGCCGTTGCCGGATAAAAACGAGCATCTGGACCTGAAATAAAGAAACCTTTTACAGGAGTATCATCAGGGGTCTGCAATCCACTTTCTGCATAATCAAAAGTAAGTGTAACTTTTCCCCCTTTCACTTTCATATTCTTATAAAGCGGACCGGAATAAGCCCCCTTTTTACCATATTGTTTAGCCAAAGCCCAAGCTGCCAGACGTTCCCCTGTCACCTTTTTATTACGCGGATGAATATCGGTAGAATCAGCAGCATCTGTAATTACCGCCATACCCACATTGCGCAAACCACTCTGCCAGGTATTCAATTGTGCTTCACGAATGCCAGCAGGTTGTTTATAATGTGGAGCAATCTGCACAAAATAGAAAGGCATATCGGCCTGTCCCCATTCCTTACGCCAACTATTGATAAGGTTTGTAAATACCTCCTGATACTTTTCATAACGAATGGAATTAGATTCTCCCTGATACCAGATATTCCCTTTTATTGTATAACCCAGAATCGGAGCAATCATACCATTCCACAAGGTAGCCGGTACTTTACATTTATCTTTTTCACGTTTCACGTTTTGCACAGCAAAATCTTCCAGAACATCAGAATATAATGGGTTATTTTTCATAACCTCCATCTTCGTCCATGACTCAGCATGTGTACCTCCCCAGGTAGACTGGATCAACCCAACCGGAATTTGTAATTCTTTATAAAGTTTACGCCCGAATGTGAATCCAACAGCCGAGAAATCTTTTAAATTCTCCGGATTACAAATCACCCACTGCCCTACACAATCCTCTTTTTCATCCTCAGGCGCAAGTTGGTGCTCTACATGAAAAAGTCGAATAGAAGGATAATCAGCATCTTTCATCTCTTCCGCTTCATTTATCATCCCCGTTTTCCATTTAACTTTAGGATCACGTGCCACCGGAAACTCCATATTAGACTGTCCCGTACAAAGCCATACTTCACCTATTAATATATTATGTATGATAATCGTGTTTTCTCCTTTTACAATCAGTGTCTGATTATCCATCACCCCAGGAGTTTTCAACTGTAGCTTCCAATGTCCGTCAGCAGATGTCTGCACCGCATAATTTCTTTTATCCCAAGAAGGAGAAACAGTCACCTGTTCACCCGGACGGGCTTTTCCCCAGATATTCACCTGAGTTTTTTGTTGCAACACCATGTTGTCTGAGAAAATAGAAGGAAGCGTTACTTTACCTTGTACCGGAAACGAAACAACATATAAGAATAGAAGTATAAAGTACCAAAACTGCTTTTTCATGTGCTTTTGATAGTTTAAGAAAATTAATAGATTTATTGATGATGCAAAAATAGGCAGAATCATCCAAAGCATTGATCTGTTTTTTGACTGTAATCTTAACCTTTTTGTCGTTTCAGGTTCAAAATACACTTTCATGTATAAAAAGAATAAAAAAGTTTGGTTTTATGCATCAAATCTCCAAAATATTGCATACTTTTGCACCATTCTTAGAATAATTATACAAGATGAAAAAGAAAGCAAACCGATTAGATGCTATTAAAATGATTATCTCGAGCAAAGAGGTAGGGTCACAGGAAGAACTTCTGCAAGCACTTGCTGCTGAAGGTTTCGAACTGACTCAGGCTACTCTTTCTCGCGACCTGAAACAATTGAAGGTAGCCAAAGCAGCCAGCATGAATGGTAAATATGTGTATGTATTGCCCAATGACATCATGTATAAACGCGTGGGTGACCAAAGTGCCACTGAGATGTTGATGAACAATGGTTTTATATCCCTACAGTTTTCTGGTAATATTGCTGTTATCAAAACACGTCCCGGATATGCCAGCAGTATGGCTTATGACATTGATAACCGTGAGTTCGGAGATATTTTAGGTACCATTGCAGGAGATGATACTATCATGTTAGTACTGCGTGAAGGGGCTGAACCTAAAATGGTACGAAACTTCTTGTCGCTCATCTTCCCGAATATACAATAATCATATAACAATATACTCGACACACGAATTAAAGAAATGGAGACTCAAAAAATAGATGTGATGGTAGCCGACGCCTCACATGAGGTTTACGTTGACACTATTTTGGAGACAATTAAAAACGCAGCGAAAGTGCGCGGAACAGGGATTGCAGAACGTACACATGAATATGTTGCTACCAAAATGAAGGAAGGCAAAGCTATTATCGCCCTTGAAGGAGAAAAATTTGCAGGCTTTACTTATATTGAGTCATGGGGTAACAAACAATATGTAGCAACGTCAGGACTTATTGTACATCCCGACTACCGTGGATTGGGACTGGCAAAACGTATCAAACAAGCCTCTTTCAAACTGGCTCGCTTACGTTGGCCATGGGCTAAGATATTCAGTTTGACCAGCGGTGCTGCTGTAATGAAAATGAATACAGAACTTGGTTATGTACCTGTAACATTCAATGAGCTGACTGATGATGAATCATTTTGGCGCGGTTGCGAAGGTTGTATCAATCATGACATACTAGTGGCAAAAAACCGTAAGTTCTGCATCTGTACAGCTATGCTTTACGACCCCGAAAAACATAAAGAAGATATTATATAAATAAGGAGATATATCATGGAACAGAAAAAGAAAGTGGTAGTTGCATTCAGTGGAGGATTGGATACCTCATATACTGTAATGTACCTGGCCAAAGAAAAAGGCTATGAAGTATATGCAGCATGTGCCAATACAGGAGGTTTCAGCGACGAACAACTGAAACAGAATGAAGAAAACGCCTATAAGTTGGGAGCTGTGAAATATGTTACACTCGACGTAACACAAGAGTACTACGAAAAGAGCTTGAAATACATGATATTCGGAAATGTATTGCGTAATGGTACTTATCCCATCTCTGTCAGTTCAGAGCGTATTTTCCAGGCACTTGCCATTGCACGTTATGCAAATGAAATCGGTGCGGATGCCATCGCTCATGGTTCTACCGGAGCCGGAAACGACCAGATTCGTTTTGACATGACTTTCCTGGTACTTGCACCGGGTGTGGAAATCATTACACTAACCCGTGATATGGCATTGAGCCGTCAGGAAGAGATTGACTATCTGAACAAAAATGGTTTCAGTGCCGACTTTACAAAACTCAAATACTCTTATAACGTAGGTTTATGGGGAACTTCCATCTGCGGCGGTGAGATACTGGATTCCGCAAAAGGATTGCCCGAAACTGCTTATCTGAAGCAAGTTGAAAAAGAAGGTAGCGAACAGTTACGCCTTGAATTCAAACAAGGAGAACTTCATGCCGTAAACGGAGAAGTATTTGAAGATAAGATTGCCGCTATTCAGAAAGTGGAAGAAATTGGTGCCGCTTATGGTATTGGACGTGATATGCACGTTGGCGACACAATCATCGGCATTAAAGGCCGTGTTGGTTTTGAAGCTGCCGCTCCCATGCTGATCATCGGTGCTCATCGTTTCCTTGAAAAATATACATTGAGCAAATGGCAACAATACTGGAAAGACCAGGTAGCCAACTGGTATGGCATGTTCCTTCATGAAAGCCAGTATCTGGAACCTGTGATGAGAGACATTGAAGCTATGCTACAGGAATCACAACGCAATGTGAACGGTACGGCTATCCTTGAACTCCGTCCGCTCTCTTTCTCTACCATCGGAGTAGAATCTGAAGATGATCTTGTAAAAACAAAGTTTGGTGAGTACGGTGAAATGCAAAAAGGCTGGACAGCCGAAGATGCAAAAGGTTTCATAAAAGTAACTTCCACCCCACTACGCGTTTATTACGCAAACCATAAGGACGAAGAGATTTAGTCCCCGATGAGTAACGAACGTAAACTGACACGCTCACGTAGTGATAGAATGCTTGCAGGTGTTTGCGGCGGGTTGGCCCAATTCTTCGGATTGGATGCCTCTCTCGTACGCATCGCCTATGCTATACTAACAATATTCACCGCATTTGCCGGTGTCCCTGTATATATTTTAATGTGGATTATCATTCCCGAAGAAAAAAACAGATATTCAAATGATTAAAGTAGGAATAATAGGCGGAGCCGGATATACCGCAGGTGAATTAATACGCTTGCTTCTGAATCATCCTGAAGCCGAAATTGTATTCATTAATAGTAGTAGCAATGCCGGAAATAAAGTAACCGACGTACACGAAGGACTTTACGGAGAGTGCGATCTGACTTTTACAGACGAACTTCCATTGGATGACATTGATGTACTTTTCTTTTGCACCGCTCATGGCGATACAAAGAAATTTATAGAGAGCCACAACCTCCCGGAAGAGCTGAAAATCATCGATCTCTCTATGGATTATCGCATTGCTTCTCCGGATCATGACTTTATCTACGGACTGCCCGAACTGAATCGGCGCGCCACTTGTTCTGCCAAGCATGTAGCCAACCCCGGCTGTTTCGCAACTTGCATTCAGTTAGGGCTGCTTCCACTTGCCAAACATTTGATGCTGAATGATGACATCATGGTGAATGCCATAACCGGAAGCACAGGAGCCGGAGTAAAACCCGGTGCAACCAGCCATTTCAGTTGGCGCAATAACAATCTGAGCGTATACAAAGCTTTCAATCATCAGCATGTGCCTGAAATCAAACAGTCACTGAAGCAACTGCAAAACAGCTTCGAGGCAGAGATAGATTTCATCCCTTACCGGGGAGATTTTCCACGCGGCATCTTCACTACAATTGTCGTAAAAACAAAAGTTGCTCTGGAAGAGATCGTACGCATGTATGAGGAGTATTATGCCAAAGACTCTTTTGTGCATATCGTAGAAAAGAATATCGATTTGAAGCAGGTTGTCAACACCAACAAGTGTCTGATACACCTGGAGAAACACGGTGATAAGTTACTCATCATCTCCTGTATCGACAACTTACTGAAAGGTGCCAGCGGACAAGCTGTCCACAACATGAATCTAATGTTCAATCTGGAAGAAACAGTAGGTCTCCGGCTAAAACCATCGGCCTTTTAGATTGACGATTGGACGATTTACAATTAGACGATTGGGGTTACTTCAATTGTAAATCGTAAATCAATAAAAGTAACTTCAATCGTAAATTGTAAATCGTAAAATTGTAAATATCATGATGAATTTATTCGATGTATATCCTCTTTTCGATATAAATATAGTCAAAGGAAAAGGCTGCCATGTATGGGACGAAAACGGAACAGAATATCTCGACCTTTATGGGGGGCATGCCGTTATTTCCATCGGGCATGCTCATCCGCACTATGTTGAAATGATTAGCAATCAGGTTGCAAAACTTGGCTTCTATTCAAACTCAGTGATCAACAAGCTACAACAAGAAGTAGCAGCACGTTTGGGAAAGATTTCAGGTTATGATGATTATTCGCTTTTCCTTATTAATAGTGGAGCAGAAGCGAATGAGAATGCTCTTAAACTGGCTTCATTTCACAATGGAAGAACAAAAGTAATCTCTTTCAGCAAAGCTTTTCACGGACGTACTTCATTAGCAGTAGAAGCTACGGACAATCCAAAAATCATTGCTCCAATCAATGCCAATGAACATGTAACCTATCTCCCATTGAATGATACGGAAGCAATGAAAGCCGAACTGGCTAAAGGTGACGTTTGTGCCGTTATTATCGAAGGTATCCAGGGAGTAGGCGGAATCAAGCTACCTACTACAGAATTCATGCAGAAACTTCGCAAAGCATGTACCGAGAATGGTACGATACTTATTCTGGATGAAATTCAAAGTGGTTACGGACGTAGCGGTAAATTCTTTGCTCATCAATATACAGGTATCAAACCCGATATCATTACTGTAGCCAAAGGTATTGCCAATGGTTTTCCTATGGCAGGAGTACTTATCAGCCCGATGTTTACACCGGTTTACGGTATGTTAGGTACCACTTTCGGAGGTAACCACCTTGCTTGTGCCGCTGCACTTGCCGTATTGGATGTTATAGAACAGGAACAACTGATAGAAAATGCTGCTACAGTAGGTACTTATCTGATAGAAGAGTTAAAGAAGTTCCCGCAAATTAAAGAAGTACGCGGTGAAGGATTAATGATTGGTATGGAATTTGAAACTCCGATCAAAGAACTACGTACAAAATTGCTGAAAGAACAAAAAGTATTCACTGGGGTAAGTGGTACAAATGTTATTCGCCTCCTGCCACCTCTCTGCCTCAGTATGGAAGAAGCAACAGAGTTTCTGAACCGATTAAAGAAGATACTTTAGTACTTTATTACTAACGTACCCCAAAAGCACTTTTAGAAAAATAGTTTCTTACGATATCAAAACAATTATTAAGCCGTATTGATTTTTTCGATACGGCTTAATAATTTTAACCGCCCAAAGTCCCGCCATCCTTTTTAATTACAAAGCAACACATTCCTTTCTCTTTCGTTTTATTTCTTTTGTCACATCTTATAAACATCAACAAGTTTCTCTACGATGATCACTTCGTTTCTCGTAGAGTTTCGACCCGATCTCCGTAGAGAAACGACCCGTTCCTCGTATACTCTATTAAAACCAAATGTTTCCGCAGAATATTGCTTTAATAAATGTTAACTACGAAAG
>NZ_CAXSVC010000036.1:0-15277 GCF_964240755.1 Bacteroides sp. HPS0048
GCTTAAAGATACAAAAAAGGCAACTAACTCGCAATGAATTAGTTGCCTTAATTTTTATTATTTTGGGAATATCCCTATATAACAAGAATGTGCACTCTTGTCATGCCAAAGTGTACATTCTTGTTATATAAAAGTGTACATTTTTATCAAGCAAAACTGTACACTTTTGTAACTGCTGATAATCAGTCTGTTATCTCTTGCTTATATTCCCATCGCCTGCCGTATTTCCCCGTGCGGGAAGCACATCTAAGTCATCCAGAATCTTTTTTATGTCTACTGGTTGAAGGCGTCCATATACTTTCTCTCCTATCATCACTACGGGGGCAAGGCCACAGGCTCCCACACAGCGGAGGCAATCTAATGAAAACTTTCCATCCGGTGTGGTCTCTCCTACTTCGATACCTAAAATACGTTTGAATTCTTCTAATAATTTTTCCGAACCTCTTACATAGCAGGCAGTCCCCATACAAACTGAGATAGGGTGTTTCCCTTTGGGAGTCATTGTAAAGAATGTATAGAAAGTAACTACTCCATATACTTTTGATACAGGGATATTGAGTTTATGGGCTATAATACGTTGCATCTCTTCGGGCAGGTAACCATAGAGATGCTGAGCTTCATGGAGAATATTGATGAGTTCTCCCGGAGTATTTCCGTGTATATCACAAATTGCTTTTACTTGTTCAACTACTGTACATGCTAATTTTATATCTGACATAGTTTTACTTTTTAGGCGTTAATCAATGGCTTTATTGAAATAATGTGTGTGCAGTAGCATATGTGCTTTCTCACTGAGAGGTTTACCCAAATATTCTTCATAAAGTTTTTGAATATACGGATTCTCGTGTGATTTCCGCAAAGGTTTCTGCGCATCTTCTTCATATAAAGCACGAGAACGTGCATACAGTATATCTGCCCGTCCGTGATGGAGCGGTTGCCCTCCGCCACCAATACATCCTCCGGGACAAGCCATAATTTCGATAGCATGGTACTCATTATGTCCGTTTCGGATATCTTCCAACAAGCGGCGTGCATTTCCTAAACCATGAGCAATCCCCACCTTCAACTCAAAGCCATTCAGGTTGATAGTAGCTCGCCGTACTCCTTCTAATCCTCTGACATGTTCAAAGTTTACATTTTCCAGTGTGGTACCTGTATAGATTTCATATACGGATCGTAAGGCAGCTTCCATAACTCCACCGGTTGTTCCGAAGATCACACCGGCTCCCGTTGATTCTCCCATTGGATTGTCAAACTCACTGTTTGGTAACAGGTTGAAACCGATATTAGCACGTTTGATAAGTGTAGCCAGTTCGCGGGTGGAGATGGAATAATCCACATCGGGATTGCCATTGACTTTAAACTCTTCCCGGTCGCATTCGTATTTCTTTGCCAGGCAAGGCATGATGGAAACCACTACTAATTTTTCACGTGGAATGCCCATTTTCTCTGCCCAATATGTCTTGGCTATGGAACCGAACATTTGTTGCGGAGAACGAGCCGTAGATGGGATATTTAATAAATCGGGAAAATGATGTTCAAAGAAGTTCACCCATGCCGGGCAACAGGAAGTCAGGATAGGCAAACATACATTTTTATCCCCGTTTAGGAAGCGTGTGAGTCTGTCCAGCACTTCTGTTCCTTCTTCCATAATAGTAAGATCAGCTGCAAAATCGGTATCGAATACATAATTGAAACCTAATTCGCGGAGGGCATATACCATTTTGCCTGTAACCGGGGTACCGGCGGGCAAACCGAATTCCTCTCCTAAGGCCACGCGTACAGCAGGAGCTGTTTGTACAATAACCACTTTATCAGGATCGTCCAGATCTTCAAGAAGCCGGTTGGTATGATCGCGCTCAGTCAGCGCTCCTACCGGACAAACAGCAACGCATTGTCCGCAATAAGTGCATTCACTTTCACTCATTTTTTTGTCAAATGCAGGAGCAATGGTGGTATTGAAACCTCTGCGTACGGCTCCCAAGGCACCTACTGTCTGTACATCATTGCAAACACTTTCACATCGTCTGCAAAAAATACATTTATCCATGTTGCGAACGATGGAAGAAGTTACTTCCCGTTTGCGCAATGAAAGCTCTCCGCCTGTGAACGGCATTTCGCGTACGTTGAAACGAAGAGCAAGATTCTGCAATTCACAATTGCCGGATTTTGGGCAGGTCAGACAGTCATTCGGGTGATCGGACAGAATAAGTTCAGCTACTATTTTTCGTGCATTCATCACTCGTAGTGTACTGGTACGCACTGTCATCCCTTCTGTACATTTAGTGGCACAGGCAGGAGCAAGATTCTTTCTACCCTCCACCTCTACAACACAGATACGGCAGGAAGCTGGATTGTTTTTGATACAAGTACCCTTCAGGTCAATGTGGCAGAGGGTTGGTATGTTTATGCCGATTTCGGTGGCGGCTTCCAGAATGGTAGTACCAACAGGTACGGTTATCGAGTGACGGTCTATTTGTAGTGTTACTTCTTTGGTTTCCATAGTGTTTGAGATTAGCATACAGAGATTGCGTTAAATTTACAGCGTGCCATACACATACCACACTTGATACATTTTTCGGGAAGAACAGTATGTGGTTTACGTGGCAGACCTATGATGGCATCTGCCGGACAGTTTTTGGCACAAAGGTGACAACCGATACACAGATCGGGATTGATATAGTACGTGAGCAGAGATTTACATTGTTTGGCACGGCAAGTCTTATCCCGTACATGCTCTATGTATTCATCATAAAAGTTATCCAATGTAGACAATACCGGGTTGGGAGATGTCTGTCCCAATCCACACAGCGCGGTATCTTTTATGACTTTACCAAGCGTTTGCAGCGTCTGTAGATCTTTTTCTGTAGCTTTACCTTCCGTTATTTTATTGAGTAGTTCCAATAATCGTTTATTACCGATACGACAAGGGGTACACTTGCCACAGGACTCTTCTACCGTGAAATCAAGGAAGAAGCGGGCTACCGATACCATACAATCGTCTTCGTCCATGACAATCATTCCTCCAGAACCCATCATGGAGCCGGCAGCAAGCAGGTTGTCGAAGTCGATAGGTGTATCGAGGTGTTTTTCTGTGAGGCAGCCACCTGACGGGCCTCCTGTTTGTACAGCTTTAAATTTTTTATCTCCTTTGATTCCTCCGCCTATTTCATAAATAACTTCCCGTAGTGTTGTTCCCATTGGAACCTCTATCAATCCTACATTATTAATCTTTCCGGCTAAAGCGAAAACTTTCGTCCCTTTAGAGCGCTCTGTACCGATGGAAGCAAACCATTCGGCTCCGTTGATTAATATAATAGGTATATTTGCTAATGTTTCTACATTGTTCACATTGGTTGGTTTGTTTTGGTATCCTGATTCAGCCGGGAAAGGTGGTTTCAAAGTAGGTTCTCCCCTTTTACCTTCCATTGAATGGATAAGTGCAGTTTCTTCACCGCACACAAATGCACCGGCTCCATATCTTATATCTATATCAAAGCAGAAATCTGTTCCTAATATGTGTCCGCCTAATAATCCGTATTCGCGAGCCTGTGTGATGGCTGTTTTCAACCGATGTATGGCGAGCGGATATTCTGCACGGATGTATACCAAGCCTTTGGAGGCTCCGATAGAGTATCCGCACAGAGCCATTGCCTCAATAATAGAATGGGGATCACCTTCCATGATTGAACGATCCATAAATGCTCCCGGATCTCCTTCATCAGCGTTACAGACTACGTACTTAATGTCGGATTCCTGACGGGCAGTCAGTTCCCATTTCAGACCTGTAGGAAACCCACCACCTCCCCGTCCACGTAGTCCGGAGCGTTTGATTACATCTATCACTTTATCCGGAGTATGGTTGAGCAAGTAGTTTGCTAAAGCTACATACCCATTGCGTGCGATGTATTCTTCTATATTCTCCGGATCTATAAATCCGCAGTTACGCAATGCAATTCGCAATTGTTTCCGATAGAAATCCATGTGTTTGGAGTCACTTACTTTTTGTTCCGTCTTAGGATCAGTGTACAGCAGGCGTTCTATTTTCTTTCCTCCTATAATATGCTCCTTTACAATTTCTTCGGCATCTTCGGGGGTGACTTGAGTATAGAAAGTGTTGTCCGGAATGATTTTTACGATAGGACCTTTTTCACAAAATCCAAAGCATCCGGTCGTGATAACTTCTACTTTGTCTGTTATTCCGTTTTCTTTAAGTATTTTGTTCAGATTGTCAGCAATAAGGTGGCTGGAAGATGCTTTGCAGCCCGTACCTCCACAGATCAGAATCTGCAAATGTTGTGAACCAAGAGCCAGCCCACAACTGTTTTCAGTTACTTTATCATTGCTCTCTTCACGTAAACGGAGGGCAGTCTCCGCACTTCTTCTGATCTTCTCAAGATCGTGAATTGATAGTATTTTCATCCGTATTAAATTAAGTTCGGAACAAATATAGTAATTCAAATGATTATACAAAAAGAAAGCGTGTGAAATATTAAAAGGAAAGCATTATATGGGAATTAAATAGCTTATTTGGGCTGTATTTGTATACTGGAGGTTACAAAAACGACTTTTATGTATCATTAAGACAGAGTAGTGTCTATCTGATGAGACGCGGATTAACACAGATTAAAAGCCTGTAGTTTTTTATCATACATTTGTTTTCCTTTGCGAAAATCTGCGTTTGTCTGTGTTTCAATAAAGATTTAAACTCTGTGGAACTCCGTGTTATTCTGTGGTGAAATACACTCAAAACCGTTTATATTTAATAAGAACTTTATTTTTTAAAGCGTATTTCTCGTCTACTACTCTATCTGTAGGGAAAAATGTGAATATAATTCTCCAATCTTCTTTTTGATAAATGAATTTTCGTGCATTTGTTCCTTGTTCTATTAACACAAGCTTCTCCCAAATGAAGCGTTCTATGTCGGATGGTATAACGGTCCCTTCCCGTGAGACTTCTGCTGTAATGAAGAATCCCGGTGTTGATAACTTTGAAATGAATTCCAGAATCTGTTCTATCATTTTTTCTCTTTCTTTTCTACCATGACCTGTAGTAGTTTGCCGTAAGCATCAAATGATTTACGTGACGCTAGCGAAATGGTGATCATTAATGAAAGCATGGAAGCTGTAAACGTAATGACCATAATCATCATCTGATACTTGATAGCCACATTCGGACTACTTCCTCCCAATATCTGACCAATCATTGTTCCCGGAAGTGCAACCAGTCCCATTACAGCAATGTTAGCTATCAGTGGGCTGAAGGCTTTAATGATTGCCTGCCGGATGAAAGGTGCCTGTGCTTCCTGCCGGGTAGCCCCATTGCCTAGCAAATAACAATAGAGTTGTTCTTCCCGTTTCAATCCACTGTAGTAGGTATTTAGTGCAATGACATTACTCGAAAGCATGTTTCCCATTAAGATACCGAAAATAGGAATGAAGTATTGTGCGCTGAATACATTGTCCAGCTGTAGCACTACGCCAATAAAGTACATCCCAACCAGGACAACACTGCATAGAAAGCCTACACTGATAGGAATCAATAGTATTTTCCGCTTTAGCCCGGTACGTACGAGAGCTGTCTGTCCGGCTACAAATATCATAATAATCACCCACAGAAAGTTTATCCACGGATTATTCCACAAAAACAAATATTTTAAGTACATCCCGATAAGGAAGAGTTGTACGATCATACGTGCTGTACCGATAAGAGTGGCTTTGAGTAGTCCGGTTTTAAATTTCCATAAATAAAATACAGGGATTATCAGTAAGAGTAACCCTGTTAGCAGACTGAGGTATGATATATCGATGGTTCCCATGGAAATATTTACGATTAGACGATTTACGAGTTACGATTGAAGTTACAAATTTATTAACTGATTACAGCCGTGAGCAAAAGTTTTATCGTGCGAAACGGCTAAAACGGATGCTCCTTGTTCTGTTTGTCGGTGAAAAAAGGCCAGTACTTTATCTGTGGAGCCGGAGTCGAGTGCCGAAGTAGGCTCATCTACTATGATAAGTGGCTTTTTCAGCAAGGCAGCTACGGCTATCATAATACGTTGCCGTTGTCCGCCGGATACTTCCCCTACCCGTTTTCGATACAAATCTTCATCCAACCCCAATTCTGCAAAACAACTGAACAGTCTTTCTTCAGAAAAAGAGGCTCCCCTGTTTGCTTTTAGTTCGAAAGGTAACTGTACCATTTCCTTCACCCATTCCATAGGCAGAGCCAGTTCCTGCGGAATCCAGGCTATCTGCCGGCGAATAGTGTCAATGGTATTTCGGGTCAGTTCGAAGTCACCTACGGTAATTGTTCCTTTACGTAGAGGGACAAATCCCATGACAGCATTTAGAAGAGAAGTTTTTCCTCGCCCCGATTCGCCTGCGATACAAGCGGTTTCACCTTTATGTAACTGCATGCAAAAACCGGAAAAAAGTTCTTCGTCTCCGAAAGCAATACATGCATTGTCTATTTGTAGCATTTTACTTTTTTGTTCTATCTTTCTGACAAAGGTAAACAAAATATTGGAAGAATCGTAGAATAATTGATTCTACCTGCTTCGATGAGGGATGTTTTTAGGAGGGATATTACCTTACTTGCCTGTAACTTACACCCGTTCCGCATGTATATAACCCTCCCGGATCAGATAAGGAATTAATTCTTTTTTCAACTGCATTTTTATATTTATCTTTGCTTACTGATTTTATTTAAAATAAAGGCTATGATACAGAATGAACGAGACATTCGCCACGAGCATATACTCAACGTGGCGCGGCAGATGATGACAGCTGCCCGTACTGCTCCGAAAGGAAAAGGTATTGATATAATAGAAGTGGCTTTGGTTACAGGTGAGGATATCAAAATATTGTCTGACAAGATGATTGCAATGGTTGAGGAGCATGGAATGAAATTCTTTCTTCGCGATGCCGATAATATTCTAAGTGCTGAATGCATTGTATTAATAGGTACGCGCGAGCAAGCGCAGGGATTGAATTGCGGACATTGCGGATATGCTACGTGTGCAGCTCGTGCCGAAGGAGTACCCTGTGCGCTAAATAGTATTGATGTAGGTATTGCCATTGGTTCGGCATGTGCTACAGCTGCCGATATGAGGGTGGATACACGTGTGATGTTTTCGGCCGGGTTGGCTGCCCAGCAACTCAATTGGCTGAAAGATTGTAAAATGGTGATGGCTATTCCTGTTAGTGCTTCTTCTAAGAATCCGTTCTTTGACCGTAAGCCAAAACAGTAAATAGGGTTGTTCTAAAGATTTATAAATATTAAATTGCAAGTAAACAGATGGGAATTATAGTTGGGCTTCCTTGTTCGGGCGGTTCGGAAAAGGATTTGCAGTTGAATTTTGGTAAGGTGATGGCTCAGCAAACAGAGATGCGGGCACCCTTTCTTCCTGCTGAATGGTATCCGCAAAGTGGTGTTCAGCTGACCTGGCCTCATGCGGGGACAGACTGGGCCTATATGCTTGATGAAGTGCAGGAATGTTTTGTCAATATAGCCAATGAGATCGCTAAGCGAGAGTTGTTACTGATTGTAACGCCCGAACCGGAAGAAGTGAAGAAGCAGATCGTTGCTACTGTGAATATGGAGAATGTACGCTTTCTGAAGTGTGGTACAAATGATACCTGGGCACGTGATCATGGAGCTATTACCATGATGGACGTAGATGCCCCTTCCCTGCTCGATTTCACTTTTAATGGCTGGGGGCTGAAGTTTGCTTCCGATCTGGATAATCAGATTACCCGTCGTGCCATTGAAAACGGAGTTCTGAAAGGACGCTATGTCAACCGTCTCGGTTTTGTTCTCGAAGGAGGTTCTATTGAAAGTGATGGTATGGGTACATTGCTCACGACTTCCGAATGTTTATTGTCGCCCAATCGTAACGGGCAAATGAATAAAGTGGAGATTGAGGAATATCTGAAGAGTGTATTTCATCTTCAGCAGGTACTTTGGCTGGATCATGGTTATCTGGCAGGAGATGATACAGATAGCCATATCGATACACTTGCCCGTTTATGCCCCGCTGATACGATCGTATATGTACAATGTGAAGATGAGAAAGATGAGCATTATAAATCTCTTCATGCCATGGAAGAGCAGCTTAAAACATTTCGTACGTTGGCCGGAGAGTCTTATCGCCTATTAGCTTTGCCAATGGCCGATGAAGTGCAGGAAGAAGGAGAACGCTTGCCTGCCACTTATGCTAATTTCTTGATACTGAACGATGCAGTACTTTATCCAACTTATGATCAGCCCGAGAAGGATAAACGTGCAGAAGAAGTTTTGCAGGAAGCTTTTCCTGGGTATGATATAATTGGCATTGACTGCCGCGCTTTGATCAGGCAGCATGGCTCTTTGCATTGTGTAACCATGCAATACCCCACAGGTATCCTGAAGTAACCTCAATCGTAAATCGTAAATTGTCTAATCGTAAATTACTAAGATGAGAAATATAAAAGTCGGCTTGATTCAACAGGCCAATACTTCAGATATCAGAACTAATCTGATGAATCTGGCTCAAAGTATAGAAGCATGTGCCGCACGTGGTGCACAACTGGTTGTATTGCAGGAGTTACATAACTCTTTGTATTTTTGCCAGACAGAAAATACAAACTTATTTGATCTGGCAGAACCTATCCCCGGCCCTTCTACCGGATTTTATTCCGAACTGGCTGCCAGTAACCAGATTGTGTTGGTTACCTCTTTGTTTGAGAAACGTGCTCCGGGATTGTATCACAACACTGCGGTTGTTTTTGACAGTGATGGCAGTATTGCCGGAAAATATCGCAAGATGCATATTCCTGATGATCCTGCTTATTATGAGAAATTCTATTTCACTCCGGGAGATATTGGTTTTGAGCCTATTCAGACATCTTTAGGCAAATTAGGAGTACTTGTCTGTTGGGATCAATGGTATCCGGAAGCTGCCCGTCTTATGGCCCTGAAAGGAGCCGAATTACTAATTTATCCTACCGCTATTGGCTGGGAGAGTTCGGATGCGGATGATGAAAAGATTCGTCAGCTCAATGCCTGGATTATCTCTCAGCGTGCCCATGCTGTAGCAAACGGGCTTCCAGTTATTTCTGTCAACCGCGTAGGGCATGAACCCGATCCGTCTATGCAGACAAATGGTATTCTTTTCTGGGGAAATAGTTTTGTTGCCGGTCCGCAGGGAGAACTTCTTGCACAGGCCGCTAATGATCGTCCGGAAAATATAGTAGTAGAAATTGATATGGAACGTTCGGAAAATGTTCGTCGTTGGTGGCCATTCCTGAGAGACAGAAGAATAGATGAATATGAAGGGCTGACGAAGCGATTCCTGGATTAAGATTCAAAATTCACCACAGAGTTCCACAGAGTGTTAATTATTTGATAAACGCAAATTAACGCGAATTATCGCAGATTTGAAAGGCTGTTATTCTTTTATCTTTTGTTTTCCTTTGCGAAAATCTGCGTTAATTCTGCGTTTCAATAGTGTTACTCTCTCTCTGGTGAAATTGAATCTCACCGGAAAGTGAGTTTCCTGTTTGTTATAAAATTAACTGTACCGTAGATAAATAGTCCGAGGAACTGTGCCAGATACTCGTTTACATCTCCTGCTTCCACCAGTATGATAAGGAATATAAATTGCGCACTGTAGGCTATTCCGAAAGCCATAGCAAAGAACAACACCTGTTGCCAGAGGTTGTTCTTTTTGTCTTCTGTGGGGAATACCCAATACTTACACCATATAAAATTATGTATCTGGGCTACGATATACGCAGTAATATTTGCAGGAATATAATCGTATGATAGCTCATTCATCATTAACCAGATGACAAATGCTGTAATCAATGCATTGAGCGTACCTATTACGGCAAATCGAAAGATGCGTACTGATTCTTTCACTTATTCCTTAATATCTACTATCAGATTCAGTTCATCAAGTTGAGACGGATCAAGTGCTGCCGGAGCATCCAACATAACGTCACGACCCGAATTATTCTTGGGGAATGCAATGCAATCACGAATAGAATCAAGCCCTGCGAAAAGTGATACCCACCGATCGAGTCCGTAAGCCAATCCACCATGAGGAGGTGCACCAAATTTGAATGCATTCATTAAGAAGCCAAATTGTTCCTGTGCTTTTTCAGGAGTGAACCCTAAAATCTCGAACATCTTGGCTTGCAATTGTGAATCGTGGATACGAATAGAACCTCCACCTACTTCTACACCATTAACGACCATGTCATAGGCATCTGCACGAACTGCTGCCGGATCGCTATCCAATAAATGAATATCTTCATCTTTAGGATGAGTGAATGGATGGTGCATTGCCATCAGACGTCCTTCTTCTTCGCTCCACTCAAACATTGGGAAATCTACTACCCACAAGCAAGCGAATTTATTCTTATCACGTAAACCTAACTGTTTACCCATCTCCAAACGAAGTTCGCAAAGCTGTTTACGGGTTTTCATAGCATCGTCACCGGAGAGAATCAGAATTAAGTCTCCCGGTTTAGCACCGAAAGCTTCCTTCATTTGTTGCAATATTTCCTGGGTATAGAACTTGTCAACACTTGATTTTACAGTTCCATCAGCTTCTATACGTGCGTATACCATACCTTTGGCACCTATTTGAGGTCTTTTCACATACTCTGTCAGTGCATCCAGTTGTTTACGGGTATAACTTGCAGCACCCTCTGCACATATACCACCAATGTATGCAGCACTGTCAAATACCGGGAAACCGTGTCCTTTCATGATATCCATCAGTTCGACGAATTTCATATCAAAGCGTAAATCGGGTTTATCGCTACCGTAATATTTCATAGCATCACTCCATGGCATGCGTACGAATGGTTCTGTTAGTTCAACTCCGCGAAGTGTCTTAAACAAGTGCTTGGCCATACCTTCAAAAGTAGTGATGATATCCTCTTGCTCAACAAAACTCATTTCGCAGTCAATCTGAGTGAATTCCGGTTGACGGTCAGCACGAAGGTCTTCGTCACGGAAGCATTTTGCAATCTGGAAATAACGGTCGAAACCAGCTACCATCAACAATTGCTTCAGAGTTTGCGGGGATTGAGGCAACGCATAGAATTGTCCCGGATTCATACGTGAAGGAACAACAAAGTCACGTGCACCTTCCGGGGTAGAACCAACCAAAACCGGAGTTTCCACTTCTATAAATCCTTGTTCATCCAAATACTTACGTACTTCTATTGTCATTTTATGACGGAGCTCCAGATTGGAACGGACGTTACTACGACGAAGGTCCAGATAACGGTATTTCATGCGAATGTCGTCTCCTCCGTCTGTATTTTCTTCGATAGTGAAAGGAGGGGTGGTGGCAACGTTCAGAACGTTTAATTCCGATACGATGATTTCAATGTCTCCTGTAGGTATATTTGAGTTTTTGCTAAAACGTTCGTTTACAGTACCGATCACCTGGATTACGAATTCGCGTCCCAGTTTATTAGCCTGTTCGCATAGTTCTGCATTTACTTCTTCATTGAATACTAATTGAGTGATACCGTAACGGTCACGAAGGTCAATAAAAGTCATACCTCCCATTTTACGGCTACGCTGTACCCATCCTGACAGCGTGACTTGACTGTTTACATCGGAGATTCTCAGTTCTCCACACGTGTGCGTTCTAAACATATATTTTGTATTTTATAATATTCTTTACTTTTGTAGTAGTCTGCAAAAGTACACAAATTCTTAATCCTTTCGGATTAATTTCCGAATAATTTTCTGATTTTTGTGAGTAATATTGTCTACAATAGCTTCGTTAATCATTTTAATTCCATTAACGTATTCCTGAGCCTTTTGCAACACGTTAGCATTGTCTTTTACGATAGTTTCTTTGGGCACAATAACGCGTAACCCTTTTTGTATAAGCTCAATGTTCACATTCTCATCGGCTTGCATCGGATCACCATCGAAGTGAACTACTCCCGGACTGGTACGGTGAATACGTAATTTTCTGCAACGAAATGTTTTTATACGGCTATTCTGATCAATGGTTTTATTGAACAACTGAAAAGCAAGTGAAGGAACATCGAGTACGGTAAACGGTTCAAGAATAGTGACATCCAGCAGGCCATCAGTAAGGGTGGCTTGTGGGGTTATATATGCATTATTACCATATTGGGAAGCATTACCGCAAGCAATGAGGAAAGCTTTATATTTATAGGTACCGTCTTCCGTTTCCAATTCATAAGTTTCCGGTTGATAAGTCAGACTTTCTTGCAGGGTTTTTTCCAGATAAGTCAATAAACCGCGTTTTCCGGCATTGGCAAACTTCAGGCTGACAAAGGCATCAAAACCTACTCCGCAAGTGCAGAAGAAGTCAGTACCGTTTATCTTGCCGTAATCGATAATGTCGGTTACTCCTTCATTGATTATTTCCAATGCTTTTTTAGGCTCCATTGGAATATGCAGATGTCTTGCAAGTCCATTGCCGGAGCCACAAGGTATAATGCCCAATGCTGTCTCTGTATGTACCAGTGAACGTCCTATCTCATTGATAGTTCCGTCTCCACCGATGGCTACTACAACATCTGCTTTCTCTGCTGCTGCCTGAGCGGCAATCTCTATTGCATGACCGGCCCTTTTGGTATACACCACATCCCACGTATATCTCTCTTTATCTATCTTTTCATCTAATAAATTGAGAACAAGTTCTTTACCTTGCGTGCCTGAAATCGGATTGACAATGAATATAATTTTCTTCATGCTTTCGTTCATGCTAATTTTAATCGATTGTGGTCGACAAAAGTAATATAAATTTCTTAATTTTAAATCTTCCGGCTTCTCAAAAGCAGAAAGAGTATATTTTTTCTATTAAAAAGAACAGGCAAACACAAATTTTGTTATCTTTGCCCCCTGTTTTTAAACAGTTATTAAGGATAAAAGGAATTTGGACTGTTGTCTATCAGTAACCAATAAAGCGAATAATAAATAACAATTCATGGGATTATTACAAGAGAAGTTAGCTAAGTACGACCTGCCACAGCAATATATGGCAATGGGCGTATACCCTTATTTTCGTGAGATAGAAGGGAAACAAGGTACAGAAGTAAATATGGGTGGACATAATGTTTTAATGTTCGGCTCAAACGCATATACAGGTCTTACCGGAGATGAAAGAGTTATTGCAGCAGGCATCGAAGCTATGAAAAAATATGGTTCCGGTTGTGCCGGTTCTCGCTTCTTGAATGGTACACTCGACTTGCATGTGAAGTTGGAAAAAGAATTGGCTGCTTTTGTTGGTAAAGAAGATTCACTCTGTTTTTCTACAGGATTTACTGTAAATTCGGGAGTAATATCTTGCTTAACAGATCGTAACGATTATATTATTTGTGATGATCGGGACCATGCTTCTATCGTAGACGGTCGTCGTTTGTCATTCTCTCAGAACCTGAAATACAAGCATAATGATATGGCTGATCTTGAGAAGCAGCTTCAGAAGTGTAATCCGGATTCTGTGAAATTGATTGTTGTAGACGGTGTGTTTTCTATGGAAGGTGACTTAGCCAATTTGCCCGAAATAGTTCGTTTGAAACATAAGTATAATGCTACTATTATGGTAGACGAAGCTCATGGCTTAGGTGTATTCGGAAAACAGGGACGCGGTGTTTGTGACCATTTTGGTTTGACAGACGAAATAGACCTGATCATGGGAACATTCAGTAAGTCATTAGCTTCTATCGGAGGATTTATTGCTGCAGATGAATCAATCATTAACTGGTTGCGCCACAATGCACGTACGTATATCTTTAGTGCATCTAATACTCCTGCTGCTACGGCTTCTGCTCTGGAAGCTCTTCATATTATTCAGAACGAACCGGAAAGACTGGAAGCATTGTGGGAAGCTACAAACTATGCATTGAAGCGTTTCCGCGAGGCTGGTTTTGAAATCGGTGCTACTGAGTCTCCTATTATACCTCTTTATGTACGCGATACAGAAAAGACTTTCATGGTGACTAAACTGGCATTTGACGAAGGAGTATTTATCAACCCGGTTATTCCTCCGGCATGTGCTCCGCAAGATACATTAGTGCGTGTTGCGTTGATGGCTACACATACTAAAGAACAGATTGACTCTGCTGTTGATAAATTAGTAAAATGCTTTAAAGAATTAGAGATTATCTAAGCATTCTCTATAAGATATAAAAAACGGTTGTACTCTTGGTTTGGGTACAACCGTTTTTTTTTATTATAAAAGTACGTATTTAATGGTGGCTTAAATACGTATTTAACGCAGTGTTAATATGCATAGTTTGTACCTATAAAATACGTACTTTTTAATGCATTGAACTACATATATATACGCCTGTATACTGATGTAGTTCTTAGTTTTTTATCACTAAACCATCCGTTCGGGAATTGGGGTTAGTCTGTGTAAGTTCAAAAAAAAAACTGATAGTTGTTTCACACTTGTTTTTCCTGTATTATCCCCTACTTCCCAGACTGTTTATGTCGGGATTTAACTCTTTAACAACCTCCCGGACATCTTTTTTAGTGGCTTCACTATAGACAGCTATTTGTTGTCCGGGTAGTACTTCTTGTTTTTTACTTTCAAGCTTCAATTGCGCTTCCTCTTTTTTATTAGAGGGATTCTTCTTCTTTGTATCCATATCTTTTTCTTGTTTAGGTTTAGTATATTTGTAACATAATAAATTCTTTATGGTTCATCAGATTTACCGTTTTCTGTCTCAAGTTCTTTAATTTCTTTATTCAGGAAAACAGATAAAATAGTACGCAGTACAACGACTCCTCCCAAAATAGCAAGTTCGTTGAGAGTAGGTTCCAGTACTGTTTTCAGAATATCCGAAGCGATAAGAAATTCGAGTCCTAACAGGAGATAAGTACCAAAAGTAGCCCGTAATCTGCGAATGTTAATAGGGCTGTATTTCCCGGTAAATCGTTTTAATTCATTTATAATGAAAGCTATAAATGCAATCAATGCCCCATAAGTAACAATAAGCAGGCTTATTACACTTATGATAGTGGCCAGAAGGTTTAGAAATTGTGTAAACATAGGTGCGTTTCGTATTTGTTATACTAATACTACATCTGACAGGACATTTTGGTTCATTTACAGTCGTAAATAACCTTTAGTCTTCTTTAGAAAAAAATGAAACTATAAATAAGTGACAGTCAGTGTCTTGAAAATTAAGTAACAAAAATAATGGGTTTAGCTATTGTTAATTTGAAAATACTCCCTATCTTTGCACCGCTTTTCGATAGAACACCAACGATTTTTATTCG
>NZ_CAXSVC010000036.1:15376-53498 GCF_964240755.1 Bacteroides sp. HPS0048
GGGGTGTAGCGCAGTCCGGTTAGCGCACCTGCTTTGGGAGCAGGGGGTCGTGGGTTCGAATCCCGCTACCCCGACAAAGAAGGGGGTTCAATTGAAAAGTATTCGGGGTGTAGCGCAGTCCGGTTAGCGCACCTGCTTTGGGAGCAGGGGGTCGTGGGTTCGAATCCCGCTACCCCGACAAAAAAAGAGGCAATTACATCATTCATGTGGTTGCCTCTTTTTTTATTACATTTTCAGGTAGTATTCTCTGGTTAGTTCAATGTATTCCTTACTGTATTGATGGCGGGTTAGTTCTATTAATAGTTCTTCTGTCCGGCATTCCTGCTTTTTGAAAACAAAAGTTATCAAGGTTCTTTTAGGGGGTAATCCGGGTTTGGTGATAACATTCAGTTGCCTGCATGGATATAAAGAGTGGTTGGAGGCAACTTCTTTTATACTGTCCGAAACATCTGTAGGCACGACGACAGTAAATTCTCCATCTTCTGAAAGAAGTTGTGATACTCCGCTAAACAAATCCTCATAAGTTAACTCATTATTGTGCCGGGCAGCATTTCTTTGCTGATCAGGGCATTTTAAAGAGTCTACGAAATATGGAGGGTTAGAGACTATGACATCAAAACGTGTAGTAGAAGTATACTGTTTAAAATCTACCTGTAACACTTCTATCCTATCTTGCCAGGGAGAGTGTACCACGTTTTCTGTAGCCTGTTTGGCAGCGGCACAGTCTATTTCGAGGGCAACAATAAAAGCGTTGCTACGCTGGGCAAGCATTAAAGCTACTAATCCGGTTCCTGTTCCAATGTCGAGTATTCTTTGGGCGTTCTTAACACTGGACCATGCACCGAGTAGTACTCCGTCTGTTCCTACTTTCATAGCACATTTGTCGTGCCATACGGTGAACTGTTTGAATTGGAAATATGGATTTGGCATTTTGCTAATATCTTATGGAAATTGCCAAAAATAAATAATTATTATGAGATAACGTTCGGTAAACGGTATAATTTGGCATTGTTTTTGTGTTTTTATCGTACGTGGGCTTTATTATTAATGAATAATCGATTAACTTTGCAAACAATTTATGCCCATATAATGACATAAACTAATTTAAACGAAATGATGAGAGAAAAATACTTTATGGAAGATTCAGATGATAATGCATTCTCACTGATCGCCGATTTTGAAGGAAATGAAGAGCAAATGTTCGATGTGAAAATCAAATCAGGTGATACTCTTCCGGTACTTCCCCTTCGTAATATGGTGTTGTTTCCGGGGGTATTTATGCCGGTTTCAGTGGGTAGGAAGTCATCCTTGAGATTAATACGTGAGGCTGAAAAGAAAAATATGAATATAGCGGTTGTTTGTCAGAAAGTAGCTCAGACAGATGAACCTCAATTTGAAGATCTGCACACAATTGGAACCATTGGGAAAATTGTGCGTATTCTGGAAATGCCTGATCAAACGACAACTGTTATTTTACAGGGATTGAAACGTTTGGAATTGACGGGTATTACAGAAACCCATCCTTATCTGAAGGGCAGCATCGAAGTGAAAGATGAAATAATGCCTGACAAAAATGATAAGGAATTTCAAGCTCTGGTTGAAACTTGCAAAGACTTGACAATACGCTATATTAAATCTTCGGATTCTTTGCATCAGGATTCTGCATTTGCTATCAAAAACATTAGTAACCATATGTTTCTGGTAGATTTTATCTGCACTAATTTACCTTTAAAAAAGGACGAGAAGATAGAATTACTCCGTTACGATTCATTGAGAGAGCGTACTTATCGTCTGTTGGAGATCTTGAACCGGGAGGTCCAGCTTGCTGAAATTAAAGCGTCTATTCAGATGCGTGCCCGTGAAGATATAGACCAGCAGCAGCGTGAATATTTCTTGCAGCAGCAAATTAAAACAATTCAGGATGAATTGGGTGGCAGTGGACAGGAGCAGGAAATAGAAGAAATGCGCAATAAAGCGTATAAAATGAAATGGAGCGAAGAAGTACGTACCCTCTTCTTGAAAGAGTTGGCCAAATTGGAACGTACGCATCCGCAATCTCCTGATTTTAGTGTACAGTTGAACTATCTGCAAACGATGCTTAGTTTGCCGTGGAATGTATATACAACGGATAATTTGAATCTGAAGAATGCAGAGAAAACACTGAATAAAGATCATTATGGTCTGGAAAAGGTGAAAGAGCGTATTCTTGAACATTTGGCTGTTCTGAAACTGAAAGGTGATATGAAATCACCGATTATCTGTCTGTATGGACCTCCGGGAGTTGGTAAGACTTCTTTGGGGAAATCTATCGCTGCTGCTCTGAAACGGAAGTATATTCGTATGTCTTTAGGAGGTGTACATGATGAAGCCGAGATTCGCGGACATCGTAAAACCTATATCGGTGCTATGCCGGGACGAATTATAAAGAGTTTGATAAAGGCAGGTTCTTCCAATCCGGTATTTATTTTAGATGAGATTGATAAAGTAAGTGCAGATCGTCAGGGAGACCCTTCATCTGCTTTACTGGAAGTGCTCGATCCGGAACAGAATACAACGTTTCATGACAACTTCCTTGATGTGGATTATGACTTGTCTAAAGTGATGTTTATTGCTACTGCCAATAATCTGAACACGATACCTGGACCATTGCTTGACCGTATGGAACTGATTGAGGTTAGTGGCTACATCACGGCAGAAAAGGTTGAGATTGCCCGTAAGCATCTGGTTCCAAAAGAGTTGGAAGCAAACGGAATGAAAAAGACTGATATTAAGATCCCAAAAGATACATTGGAGGCTATTATAGAGTCTTATACTCGTGAAAGTGGGGTGCGTGAGTTGGAGAAGAAGATCGGTAAGATACTTCGTAAATCGGTCCGCCAGTATGCTACAGATGGTTATTTTTTAAAGACTGAGATTAAGCCTGCCGATTTATATGATTTTCTGGGAGCACCTGAATATACCCGTGACAAATATCAGGGTAATGACTACGCAGGTGTTGTGACAGGATTGGCATGGACTGCTGTTGGAGGTGAAATCTTATTTGTTGAAACAAGTTTGAGCCGCGGTAAAGGTGGACGCTTGACTTTAACGGGCAATTTGGGGGATGTAATGAAAGAGTCTGCTATGCTGGCACTTGAATATATCAAAGCGCATGCTTCATTGCTGAATCTGGACGAAGAGATATTTGATAATTGGAATATTCATATTCATGTTCCGGAAGGTGCTATCCCTAAAGATGGTCCGTCAGCAGGTATTACTATGGCTACTTCATTGGCTTCTGCGTTGACACAACGTAAAGTGAGAGCAAATCTGGCAATGACCGGTGAAATAACTCTTCGCGGTAAAGTGCTTCCGGTGGGCGGTATTAAGGAAAAAATTCTTGCAGCTAAACGTGCAGGGATTAAAGAGATTATAATGAGTGCCGAGAACAAAAAGAACATAGATGAGATTCAGGAGATTTATCTTAAAGGACTGACATTCCACTATGTAACTGATGTGAAAGAAGTATTTGCAATTGCATTGACTAACGAGAAGGTGGCTGATGCCATTGATTTATCTGTAAAGAAAGCCAGCCAGGAATGACATTTGAATTACAATATACAGACGCAAAAAGTAATGCCCGTGCAGGTCTGATTACAACAGACCACGGGCAGATACAAACTCCTATATTTATGCCGGTGGGTACACTTGGCACAGTGAAAGGTGTACACCTGACAGAATTGAAAGAGGATATTGAGGCTCAGATCATATTGGGTAACACGTATCATCTTTATTTGCGTCCGGGATTGGAGGTCATTGAAAAAGCCGGTGGATTACATAAATTCAACGGTTTTGATCGTCCGATGTTGACTGATAGTGGTGGGTTTCAGGTCTTTTCGTTGGCAGGTATCCGTAAACTGCGTGAAGAAGGCGCTGAGTTTCGTTCACATATTGATGGAAGTAAACATGTTTTTACTCCTGAGAAAGTGATGGATATTGAACGTACTATCGGTGCGGATATTATGATGGCATTTGATGAATGTCCTCCGGGAGATTCTGACTATGCATATGCCAAAAAGTCATTAGGACTGACACACCGTTGGCTTGACAGGTGTATTCAGCGTTTTAATGAAACGGAACCTAAATATGGCTATAATCAATCTCTTTTCCCTATAGTCCAAGGGTGTGTATACACAGACCTACGTAAACAATCAGCAGAGTTTGTTGCCTCTAAAGGAGCGGATGGAAATGCCATTGGAGGACTTGCCGTGGGTGAGCCTGTGGATAAAATGTATGAGATGATTGAAGTTGTAAACGACATTTTGCCGAAAGACAAACCCCGTTACCTGATGGGAGTCGGTACGCCGGTGAATATTCTGGAGGGTATTGAACGTGGAGTTGACATGTTTGACTGTGTAATGCCTACTCGAAACGGTCGGAATGGAATGTTATTTACCAAGGATGGTATTATAAACATGCGTAATAAAAAATGGGAAATGGACTTCTCTCCTATTGAAGCTGATGGCGCTTCTTGCGTAGATACTTTATACAGTAAAGCTTATCTGCGTCATCTGTTTCATGCGCAAGAGTTATTGGCTATGCAGATTGCTTCTATCCATAATCTGGCATTCTATCTCTGGTTGGTAGGTGAGGCACGTAAACACATTATTGCCGGGGATTTCTCTACATGGAAGCCGATGATGGTAAAAAGGGTGTCAACAAGACTATAATTAAATGAAAAGCAATCGTTTTATCAAACTGCTGGACTGGTATATCATCAAGAAGTTCTTGGGGACATACGTATTTGCTATTGCGTTGATTATCTCTATCGCTGTAGTGTTTGACTTCAATGAGAAGATGGATAAGTTTATGGAGCGTGAAGCGCCCTGGACTGCAATCGTCTTTGATTATTATATGAACTTCATTCCCTACTTTGCGAATTTATTCAGTCCGTTGTTTGTATTTATTGCCGTAATTTTCTTCACTTCAAAGCTGGCAGAGAATTCAGAGATTATTGCTATGTTCTCCACCGGAATGAGTTTTAAGCGTCTGATGCGTCCTTATATGATATCGGCAGCCGTTATTGCAGTAGCTACTTTTATGTTGGGATCATATGTAATACCTAAAGGAAGTGTAACGCGTTTGAACTTTGAGGATAGGTATGTAAAGCCCAAAAAGAAAGGTAGCGCACGTAATGTGCAACTTGAGGTGGCTGACGGCGTAATAGCTTACATTGATAATTATCAGGATTATAATAAGACCGGAAATCGTTTTTCGCTGGATAAATTTGTTGATAAGAAACTGATTTCTCACCTGACAGCACGTCGTATTGTATATGATACAACTACTGTAAACAAATGGACTATTCATGATTATATGATACGTGAACTGGATGGCTTGAAAGAAAATATCATAAAGGGGGATAGAATGGATTCTATTATAAATATGGATCCATCTGATTTTCTGATTATGAAGAATCAACAGGAAATGCTTACCAGCCCTCAGTTGAGTGAATACATTGATAAGCAACGGAGGCGTGGATTTGCCAATATCAAAGAGTTTGAAATTGAATATCATAAGCGTATTGCCATGTCTTTTGCGTCGTTCATTCTAACTGTGATAGGTTTATCCCTGTCATCAAGAAAAACCAAGGGAGGAATGGGACTGCATTTGGGAATCGGGCTTGCACTAAGTTTCTCGTATATCCTTTTCCAGACAATTACTTCGACTTTTGCTGTTAATGGAAATGTTCCTCCTGTAGTTGCGGTATGGATACCGAATGTATTGTATGCATTCATAGCATTCTACTTATATAAAAAGGCTCCTAAATAATGCTTATTTTCTGTAATGGCAGATGATTAAAAGAGTAATCTGAATCTTTAAAGAAAAAGTCCCGTCAACTTTTAAGTAGACGGGACTCTTTTTGTTGTATTCATTTCCTCTTTTGTCTATTCCTGAACATCTTTATTTATTCAGGAAATTCCCCTCTCTCCTTACACTTTTTATTGAAGTCAGAATATTATTTTATCCGATTTCTTTTATGTGAGCAGAGAGTTCTGCAACAGAGATGTTTTTGGCTATAATAACACCATTTCCATCTAATAAATAGTTAGTGAAACCCCGGTTCAAACGGTATCTTTTAAATAAACCGGAATCTTCGCCTTTAGTTTCCACGAAACAAGTGGGCGTAACTATTTGATCCTTACGAATAGTTTCTTCAAATACCGAACGATATTCGTCAAATGACACAGAAACCATTTCCACATTGGGCATATCAGACCGAAGTACATTGTTCAAACTTACGTTTTGCATCCGGGACTGTGCATCATAACTTGCCCAAAAACTTAGCAACACATACCGACCTTTTAAGTCAGCCAATTTAAGAGGGCGTTGCTCCCCTGACGTAGATTCGATTCGAAAATCAGGGGCTACGTCACCCACACTTAAGCCTCCGGTAGGTTTGTCTTTTTCAACGAAGGCTGTCAAGGAACAAATTAGTAATACAACAAAAATCCATTTTACATGTCTCATGTAATTCGGTTTTGGTTAATACTATTCGGGACTGTCCTTAAACAGTGGCTTCTCCCCGAAACATCGTCTTTCCAGGCATTAAACGGAGAGGAATCCGTTGATTGTCAATGCCTTTAATTCAGAAACCGGGCGCAAAGGTAAGTATTTATTAAATTAACTTCCAAATAAACAAGCAAATTTCTTACTTTTTGACCATAATTTTTTATGTTCTTTAGCATAGGTACCGACTTTTTTCTCTATTTTTGCAGGATTAAAAGATTTTTTTTATGCAACTCTCAAATACTGAACTCATTCTCATCCGAATAACAGGTGAAGACCGTCCTGGATTGACGGCTTCTGTGACAGAAATATTAGCAAAATATGATGCTACAATTCTAGATATCGGCCAGGCGGATATTCATAATACGCTTTCATTAGGTATCCTTTGTATGACAGAGGAACAGAATTCTGGGTTTATTATGAAAGAGTTATTATTCAAAGCTTCGTCTTTGGGGGTAACAATTCGTTTTTATCCTATATCTACGGAGGAATATGAAAGTTGGGTAAAGATGCAGGGAAAGAACCGTTATATACTTACGTTGTTAGGACGTAAACTTTCTGCTCGTCAGATTGCTGCAACTACTCGTATTCTTGCTGAACAAGGGATGAATATTGATGCTATCAAACGTCTTACAGGACGTATTCCTCTGAATGAGTGTGAAGCACGTACACGGGCTTGTATTGAGTTCTCTGTTCGTGGTACCCCGAAGGATCGTATTGTTATGCAGGAACAGTTAATGAAACTGGCTAGTGAACTCGAAATGGATTTCTCTTTCCAGCTTGACAATATGTATCGACGTATGCGTCGTTTGATATGTTTTGATATGGATTCTACTTTGATAGAGACAGAGGTTATTGATGAACTGGCAATGCGCGCTGGTGTGGGAGATCAGGTGAAACAGATTACTGAGCGTGCTATGCGTGGAGAAATTGATTTTGTAGAAAGTTTCCGTGAGCGTGTAGCATTACTTAAAGGGTTGGATGAGTCGGTGATGCAGGAAATAGCAGAGAACTTGCCTATTACGGAAGGAGTAGATCGGTTGATGTATGTCCTGAAGAAGTATGGTTATAAAATTGCTATTCTAAGTGGAGGTTTTACTTATTTTGGAAAATATCTACAACAAAAATATGGCATTGACTATGTGTATGCCAATGAACTTGAGATTATAGATGGTAAGTTGACCGGACGTTATTTGGGTGATGTGGTTGATGGAAAACGGAAAGCGGAACTCCTCCGTCTGATTGCACAGGTTGAAAAAGTAGATATTGCCCAAACAATTGCAGTAGGTGATGGAGCCAATGATCTTCCGATGTTAGGTATTGCCGGATTAGGTATTGCATTTCATGCTAAACCTAAGGTAGTAGCCAATGCTAAGCAGTCTATTAATACAATTGGCCTGGATGGGGTACTTTATTTTCTTGGTTTCAAAGATTCATATTTGAACATGTAAATCTGCCTGTGATTAATTGGTGATATTATTAATTTGTATAATAAGCATAAAATGAAGTTTTCTGAACTAAAACTAAACGATCGTGTACTTGAAGCACTCGACGCAATGCGGTTTGATGAGTGCACACCGATACAAGAACAGGCAATCCCTGTTATTCTTGAGGGAAGAGATTTAATTGCGGTCGCTCAGACAGGTACAGGTAAGACGGCTGCCTTCTTACTCCCTGTATTAAATAAGCTATCTGAGGGAGAGCATCCGGAGGACGCTATTAACTGCGTTGTCATGTCCCCTACCCGGGAACTGGCACAACAGATAGATCAGCAAATGGAAGGATTCTCCTATTTTATGCCAGTGTCCAGTGTTGCTGTATATGGTGGAAACGATGGAGTGCTTTTTGAACAACAGAAGAAGGGGTTGACTCTTGGGGCAGATGTGGTAATTGCTACTCCGGGCCGCTTGATTGCTCATCTGAGTTTAGGATATGTGGATTTATCAAAGGTATCCTATTTCATACTGGATGAAGCTGACCGCATGCTCGATATGGGCTTTTATGAGGATATTATGCAAATTGTAAAGTATCTGCCTAAAGAGCGTCAGACAATTATGTTTTCGGCAACAATGCCTGCCAAAATTCAACAGTTGGCTAAAACAATTCTGAATAATCCGGCAGAAGTGAAGTTGGCTGTATCCAAACCAGCCGAAAAGATTGTTCAGGCAGCATATGTATGTTATGAAAACCAAAAATTAGGTATTGTCCGTAGTCTTTTTGAGGAGGAAGTACCCGAGCGTGTTATTATCTTTGCATCCTCTAAAATTAAAGTGAAAGAAGTTGCGAAAGCTCTGAAGATGATGAAGTTGAATGTTGGAGAGATGCATTCGGATCTGGAACAGGCACAGCGGGAATTCATTATGCATGAGTTTAAGTCTGGTAGAATTAATATCCTTGTAGCGACTGATATTGTATCAAGAGGAATTGATATCGATGATATTCGTTTAGTGATCAATTTTGACGTTCCTCATGATAGTGAAGATTATGTGCACCGTATCGGACGTACTGCACGTGCTAATAATGATGGTGTAGCTCTTACATTCGTAAATGAAAAAGAACAGACCAACTTTAAGAATATAGAAAATTTCCTGGAAAAGGATATTTATAAAATACCTGTACCTGCAGAATTGGGTGAAGCCCCGGCTTATAATCCACGAAGCAATGGCAGTGGCGGTAGATCCCGAAACTTTCGTAAGGGAGGTGGACGGAAATCCGGAGATCGTTCAAGAGGGAGAAAACAATAAATATATAAAAGAGAATGGAGAATATCAATGCTGTAAATTATTGATATTCTCCATTTCTTCTTTTTTCTATTTGATTATTTGTTCGCAGAAATAATGAGTTTTTTATCAAAAGAAATTAATAAATTCACAATATTACATACAGCACTTTCCGGAATACAGACCATAGCCTGATAATGAAATCCTTTATGATCAACACCTTTAAAATCCATATCGGATAAAATTGATTGTTGCAGGAAATCTGTTGAGATTACTTTCTCGAACATTTGCTTTGTTATATCACTGGCATACAAACATTTCTTTCCCTCATATAAACATATATGCATAATATTGTCATAATATATATTATCCATACTGATACCGTCTTCTGAATAGGTGGTTTTTACTACTCTGATTTTAGAGGGGTTGATATATACATATGCTCTATAACGAATTCCATCAAATGTTACTACACTGTCTTTTTTAGTGACTTCTGTATAAGTTGGAATAACCTCAACCGGCTTTCCGGAGAAGGCTAATGAATCATTGGGATCTTCTGATTTGTGGAGCTTTACAATATTATCTGCTAAGGAATGGAATGAAAAGGTATACTCTGTTTGCTTATCAATCTGATAACGTGTCTGTTCATTTCCATAGGTATAAAGAGTGTCCTTTATTACTTTAAAGTATATGGGGGCACTTTGTGAATCTGCATAATAAATAGTATCACCTTTGATTTGCATTAAAGGAACATCACTTTCATCATCAAGCCAGATTCCTTGTAATAGTTGCTTGGCTTTGATGTCTTCATTTTGTTCCGAAGAGTTTTGTCTTTGGGTGCTATTACACGCCATAAGCAAGACCGTCAACAACGATATCGCTACGTATTTAATCATTTATTTAGTTTTGTGCAAAAATACACAATTATCTTCTTATTTCCCAATACAATGGTATATGAATCCTTGTTCTTCCATTTCTTTTTTCTCATAGATATTACGACCATCTAAAACAATTTGTTGTGCCATTGTCTTTTTGATTACTGCCCATGAAGGTAAACGAAACTCTTTCCATTCGGTAACTAACATCAGGACATCTGCGTCAAGTACAGCATCATACATATCACGTGCATAATAAATGGTGTCCCCTATCCTCCTTTTACATTCTTCCATGGCGGCGGGATCATATGCTCTGATATTACATTCGGCTTGCTGCAACTTATCTATAAGTACCAGTACAGGAGCTTCACGCATGTCATCTGTTTCCGGTTTGAAAGCAAGTCCCCAGATAGCAATTGTTTTATTTTGCAAATCATTGCCAAATAGTTTCTGAAGTTTATCAAATAAAGCACTTTTCTGTGTTTCATTCACTTCTTCTACAGCACGGAGCACACGCATATCATATCCATTTTGTTCTGCAGTCTTTATTAATGCTTTCACATCTTTCGGGAAACAAGATCCTCCATATCCTATTCCCGGATAAAGGAATTTACGTCCGATACGAGTATCTGAACCAATACCACTACGTACCATATTTACATCAGCTCCTACAAGTTCACAAAGATTTGCTATATCATTCATGAAACTGATACGGGTAGCAAGCATTGAATTTGCTGCGTATTTAGTCATTTCTGCAGAAGGAATATCCATAAAGATCACCCGGAAGTTATTTAATAAGAACGGTTTATAGAGTTTACTCATGAGTTTCTTTGCGCGTTCCGACTCTACTCCCACTACCACACGATCCGGGCTCATAAAGTCACTGATGGCATTTCCTTCTTTTAGGAATTCAGGGTTTGAAGCAACGTCAAATTCTATATTGACTCCTCTTTTGTCCAGTTCTTCTTGAATGGCATTACGTACTTTCTGAGCTGTCCCTACCGGCACAGTACTTTTAGTAACTACCAGTTTATATTTATTCATATTACGCCCGATTGTATGGGCTACAGCAAGAACGTAACTGAGATCTGCACTACCGTCTTCATCGGGAGGTGTACCTACCGCACTAAATATCACTTCTACATCATTTAAGCAACTTTCCAATGATGTTGTAAATCGCAATCGTTTTGACTTTGTATTCCGGAGTACCATTTCTTCCAACCCCGGTTCATAAATAGGAATGATACCTTTTTTTAATGTTTCTATTTTTTCACTGTTAGTATCAACACAAGTTACATCTACACCTATTTCAGCAAAACAAGTTCCTGTAACCAAACCTACATATCCGGTCCCTACAATTGCAATTTTCATATTTTGATGTTTTGTTTGAATGGATTATACGAAATATTCAGCTTCTTGGAAAGTTTTAGCTTGTTTGTCCTTCTCAGACATAATAACTTGAGACTCAGCTATAGGCCAATCAATAGCTAATGACGTGTCACAATATAATAAAGATGCTTCTGCTTGTGGAGTATATACATTATCCACTTTGTAAGTAAAAATAGCTTCTTCGCTTAACACCAAAAAACCATGAGCAAATCCACGTGGAATAAAAAACTGGCGTTTATTTTCTTCGGTTAGTAAAACACTGACATGCTTCCCAAATGTAGGTGATGATTTTCGTAAATCCACTGCTACATCAAGTACTTCTCCTTTTATGACACGTACCAGTTTTGCCTGGCTATATTCCCCTTTTTGATAATGTAAACCACGCAATACACCGAATGATGATTTAGACTCATTATCCTGTATGAAGTTTACTGGCCCAATGTATTTTTCAAACTCTTCTTTTTTAAAAGCTTCCATAAAATATCCTCTACTGTCAGAAAATATTTTAGGTTCTATTAACCATACGCCATCAATTTCTGTCTGTATGTAATTCATTATCAAAAACTTTTGTGAATCTTTAATTGAAACCCCAAATTATCACCATAAATATCTCCAATATCAAAAGCTACGGAGCCGGTAAAGCTCCAACCTTGCCATTTATTGGGAACATATTTAAACTCTGCAAAGGTAGAAAAATTTTCTAAAATTTCAGGGATTGGTTTAAATGGAGTACCCCAAGTACGATTGAAGGACAGTTTTGCACGGTAGGTCCATTCTTTGGTAATATCACCACTCCAACCAAGATGAATAGCTTTTACACGATTATATAAAAATGCTAAATCTCCATTTTTATTATATATAGGTGAAGTTATCAATGGATTTGCCATAGCCATTCCCCAGTGAACCCAACCCGGATAATTGTCATGATTATAATAATTATCAGATCCTCCTGTTTTCTTTACTATAGAAAAATCAATTCCATGTAACGGACCACTTTGATTAGTCGTTTGATAATATTCTAATACTAATCCATTTATATATGCAGTTTCAGTTGATTTATACTCTATTCCCCATAAACCGTCCATTCCATTTTGTTTACCCATTCCTGAGAAATCGTCATAAAAGTTCTCTAAATATGCACTAAGTGAAAAGTTTTTATGTCGATAAGTTAATTTAAAATGTTCGCTTCCTAAATAATTACCCTCATAATATTTCCCTTCACCTGCATTTTGAGGAATAAGTGCATAAAGGTAATCTTTAGGAGAGTTACCAAGATTAGTTTCAATAGAATTAAGTATACGATAACCCCCGAATTGATCATCTATACTCATTCCAAGATCAAATGACCACTTCCCTAAGGGTTTTCCAAAACGAAAGAAAAAACTTTTATGATGGTATTTTATTTTTTTTGTATACAAATATTCCTCTGACACATGTTTCTTTTGATATTTACTATCTGTAAACCATCCATAAGAGAATTCAGCTTTTACTTGTATTTTAGGAGCTATATGTACATAATCTAATATTCCAAAGGTTATTTGCGGAATTGGACGTGCATTCCCAGACCATGTTAATCCTCCACTACTTAATTGTTGATTTAATAAGGGAGAGTTAAGTTCCCGATTTCCTGCCCAAAAACCGATCCATTTATAACGGACGTCAGCATAAGCTTGTTGTACAACAAAAGTTGAAGTAAAACCTGTGGCAATAGCCATATCTACTCCAGTCTCTAATATCCAAGTATGTATCGTATCCTTATAAAATACTCCTCCTCTTACATAAGTATTATTTTTTATAGAGGAAAAACCATGTTGATTACTTACTTGCCATAACGGTGTGTTATCTCCTATATGTATGTTAGCACCATATTCAGCAAATGTATTTAAATTTTGTGCATAAGAAAAAGGAGTTGCAAAAAGCAAAGATAGAAAAGTAAATCTATAAAGAATCGATTTAATGAACATACTGATTACTTTTTTATCATTACTCCGATTGTGCGAAACATAATTTTAATATCTAAACTCAATGACCAATGTTGAATATACCATAAATCATAGTTTACACGCATTTGCACTCTTTCTATATCTCTTTCACCACGTAATCCATTTACTTGTGCCCATCCGGTTATGCCTGGCTTTACTGCATAACGTGTAGAATATTCTTTTATTTTACTTGTATATTCTTCATCATGTACTAACATATGAGGTCGTGGACCTATAATGGACATATCACCTTTTAATACATTCCAAAATTGTGGAAGTTCGTCTAAACTAGTCATACGAAGAAAATTTCCTAAAGAATATTGGTTTATCTGTGGATCTACAAATTCGTCAGAACTATTTCGTGCATCCATAGTTCTAAATTTATAGCAAATGAAAACTTTTCCGTTTTTGCCAGTCCTACTTTGCTTAAAAAAGATAGGTCCTGGCATCCATATTTTTATGCAACAGGCGATAATCAAATATACCCATGGAAAAAATAGTATCAAGACTATTAGAGCAGTTATAATATCAAATATTCGTTTTATCATTCTGCAACTTGGCCGCGTTAGCGGAGAATTATTTAATAAAGTATGCGTATTCATTTGTAGATATAACGTATTCATTTTAGCTATATTGTTTTCTACATTAAAGAATCATAAATTTTTTTAGTTTGTTGGGCTATGTAATCCCAATTATATAATGACATATCATATTCATAAGAATCTTGTTGGGATTGTAATTTCTTATCTAAACAATTTTTCAAATTCAAAATATCACCACATTTAAAATAACAAGTGTTCGGAAGCCCAATTTCCTTATTTGCTGGAATATCACTAACTAAAACATTACAATGACAATTCATGGCTTCAAGTAATGAGATAGGCAGTCCTTCATGGAAAGACGGTAGAACGAATAGACTAGAAAATTTATATAGTTGTGATAATTCTTCCTTTTGTATAAATCCAGTTAATATCACATTTTGATTTTTTGCCATTTCTTTTAATGACAATGAATATTGGTCTTCATGATCCGCGTCACCTGCGATAACTAATTTGATATTTTTATTTTCTATATTCTTGAATGCATTTATCAGCAAATCAAATCCTTTTTCTTTTACAAAACGTCCAACAGCTAAAATATAAGACTTTTCTTTCAGCCCAAGTTGAGTAAGATAATCATTTTTCGTTTGTGGACATACAAGGTTTACTCCATTGTAAATTAGAGAAATATTTTTTTGAGCGGGGCATTTTTGTCGAACTAAATTACGGATATATTGAGAAATAACAATTACGTGATTGGAATACTTTATACCAATTTTTTCTCCTATCTTTAAGATGTTTTTTGATATTTGTCCCCATTTTTGACGATCATAATCTGGTCCGTGGTGAGTCATTACTGCTTTCATCCCTAATATACGTACGATGGGTATTATGAGAGAGGGTCCTATTGCGTGTATATGAACGATATCTGCATGAATTTTACGTGCATATAATACAGCAATAAGTGTATGAGTAATCGCCTCGAAATGTTTTCCTGGTAAAGCTTTAATGTCTTTGATTTTCACTCCTTTATAAATATTCATTTCATGACCTGTCGATTTATATTCTGGTCGACGAATGATTATTATTTCGTGTCTTTCATCTGCTACACGTGAAAATAGTTCTTCACAATGCGTTTCAACACCACCTTGGATTCCGGGGATTCCTCGTGTTCCTGTAACTACAATTTTCATTTCTTATTATTCAATTCTATCTGGATAGGTTTACCCGTCATTACATTCCATTTATTACGAATTACCCATCGAAATGGTTGGCTAATGTATTTCTTCATTACTGGTGAGGCTGTTCCTACCATCCAGCAATGCTTGGGGCAGTTTCGTACATATTTGCGTATCTTCTCTGCTTGGTTGCTATACCATATTTCTTCAAAAGAATTAACTTTACGGATATTACCCATGCTCTCTTTCCATTTCTTTTCTTCCAATCCGTTACAAGGATATATTTCTCCATAAGGATCAACAAAGAAATTCACTAAACCTGCTTCACAAGGCAATAGTCTTGGATTATCTTGAATATAGTTAATTAATCCCATATTAAAATATGCCCTGAACCATGATTTAGGGTGTCTTTCTTTTAATTGCCACTTTATTAATGTTCTGAAATTATCACATACTTCCTCTTTATTTGTGATGTAATTATCTTCTTTATGGAAATAATATGAATTATGAAATGCAGCTGTAGCAAATTCCATACCTAATGATTTAGAAAGTTGATAAAGTGACAACATATCTGCTGAATTATGGTTAGATACTGTAATACCAAATCCAATATCTTTTATTCCCATTTCTTTCAATTGTAGTAAAGTACGTAAACCTTTATCAAATCCTCCTGTACGCCCACGAAGATTGTCGTTCTTCTGTGATAATCCTTCAATACTTATACGTATTCCTATTTTAGGGAAGCGTTTCGCCATTTTCAGTATACGATCTTCAAACCAACCTGATGTTGAAATAACAACTCTTTGAGATTTCCGAAAACATATTTTTATAATTTCTTCTAAGTCTTCTCGTATAAAAGGTTCTCCTCCTGTAATATTTATAAATTTTACAGAAGGCAGTTTTTCTATTTCTGCAAGAGTAATTTCTTTATCTTTTAATGTTGGGTATTTCCAAATATTACACATTTGACATTGCATAGGACATCGATAGGTAACAATGATGCACATATCCGTAGGATTAGGTATAGTAGCCATTTCTTTACTTTCTTTTGTTAGTCACTTATTAAATTGTTATTTTAATCCAAACGTAAAAAAACGATAAAAATTATATTATTCATATGAAATTTTGCATAAATATATATTTAGTAGACTTTTGATTTCTGTAAGTATCTGATAAGGTGCACTGTATCAAATGGTTATATACTCGAAGCGAGAGAAGCAGACATTTAGTATAGTGCACTTTATCGGATACTTACGACTTATCAAAGAATATCAAAAGTTAATTCATTACATATCAGGAAATAAATCTATTTAAAGGATGAGCAAGTTAATTTATGATTCAAATTCATTTAAATAATCATTTGAAATTATGTCCCAACTATATTTTTGTTCTATACAATTTCGTGCTTGCAGACTTTGAAACTTTTGCTTTTTTTCATCTAGAATAAAGGATATTTTTTTCAAAAAATCTGTCTCATCTTCATAACATATACATCCGGATTTACCACTGTTAGGTAATTGTAAGCCTGATTTTGCACTAACTAAGACAGGAGTACCTGCAGACATTGCTTCTAAAATAACTAGGCTAAACCCTTCTAAAGTAGAAGGAAAAATAAATGCTTTTGCTATGTTGTAGTATTCATTCAATTTTTTACCAGGTTGCAATTCTCCTACATAAACAACTTGTTTACTAATATTATTGGTAAGAGAGAAACTATCTATAGCAGCTTTATAATTAGCTTCGATGATTCCACCTGCATATAAATAAATAATATCTTGATTTTCTTTCATTAATGGTAATAATAATTTAATAGCGGTGAGTTGATTCTTCCGTTCGCATACAGAACCCGCTTGAAAAAGTACATATTTATTTTCTATATTCAATTTTTTTAATATATTTTCTTTCTCAGTTTTTTCTAATGGATAGTATATATTTGTATTCACTCCATTTGCAATTAAATTTATTTTATTAGGATCAATATTGAATTGTTGAGTAAGATGTTCTTGTGTTTTTTTATTTAAAACAAAGACTTTATCTGCATGCTGACAACAATAGATTTCTTGAAAATAGCGCTTATATACTATGTTCTTAATTTGCTCCCATTGTCCTTGCCAAATATAGCTGTGGTTTGTATATACAATAGTAATTCTTTTGCGTATTTTAGTTGAAGTTAATTTTAAGAAAAAATATAGATTATATTGGTTGTGAAAATGTAATATAATCTTCTCTGATTGTTTAGAAAGCAACCGATGTAACTTATAAGTTAGCGATATAGAATATAATACACGTTTTATTTTATGAATAATCCCCAGTTTTATATCTGTGGAAGTGAAAAAATGAGGAATATATGTTTCAATGATAGGTAAAGAAGTAATATCTCTATTTTTATCTTTAATATCTATAATAGTAACATCGAGTTTTAACCTTAACATAGATTTTGTTAACTCTTCTACTACTATTTCTGTGGCTGCTCCCATTTTCGCTGGAATGGAAGTGTATCCTGTTGCAACCTCAAATATTTTCATAATTACTAATAGCTTTATTGTATATATTCATTAATGTTTGATAATGTGTTTCAGAATTAAAATGTTTATTAGCAAATTCTTTAGCATTAATTGAAATCTTCTTATATTCTTCTTTTGATAAAGATAAAGCAACATTAATAATTCTTTCTAAATCCTTTTTGTCGAAAGCTTCAAAAATAAAACCTGTTTTACCATCATCTATTATTTCAGGGATACCGCCTATTTTTGAACCTATAACAGGCTTTCCATATGTATAGGATTCTATGATTGTTAAGGGATTGTTTTCTGCACATTCTGAAGGTACGACTATAAATGATGCTTTTTCAATTTGATTATAAAGTTCTTTACCAGATATAAATCCTAAAAAACAGACATTTTTAGGTGCTGTTTGTTTTAATATATTAAGTAAAGGTCCAATTCCTGCTATTTTGAGCTGAATATGTGGTAAGTTTTTCATGACTTCAACTAATGTACTAATTCCTTTTTCAGCTGTAATACGTCCATAGTAAAATAAATAATTTCCTTTGTCATAAGATCTATTTTGTTCAAAATCAGGTAAGAAGTTGTAAAGAACAACACCTTTGTCTTCAAAATAAGAATGCCGAAGAGCATGCATCTTTTTAAAGTTTTCACTTAAGAAAATATATTGAGAAATATAAGCATTATAATTAAATATATATTCTTTATGAAACATTTCCATAGCACACATAACACTATTTATATAATCATCTTGATAGCACCGATGAAATGCACAATTTAAAAATAATGTTTTAGGGCACTTTTTACACCAATTACCTCGTAAATCAAAATATGATGATGGACAAATGAAACGAGTATCATGCATTGTAATGACAATAGGTATATGATACTTTTTTAAGACTGGAAGAATGGATAAGGAAATTCCGTTAAATAAATTATGAATGTGGGCAATGTCTGGCCTTTCTTGCTTTAGAAGTTTATCTAGTTGTGATGCAGCATTTTTATTCATAAAAAAGCGAGGAATACTTTTTATTTTTTTCCAGACTCCATTTAAATTTCGTATTTCTGGTGCGTTTACAAAATAATCATCATATTGAGATGATAGATTATTGGGATGTTTGGTACAAAATGGAACAACTTGATGAGAATGATTTTCCAGCAATTTTATTGTATTAAAGAAGACGCTATCAGCTCCGCCTTTTATATAATAATATTTATTGATTAGGAGAATTTTCATATTTTATTCTATTAATAAAAAGATTATTTACTTATTGCACTTTCAATAAATATTTTAATAATTTTATTTGCTACATTTTCGGTGGATAACGTATTTCTTATTTTTAAACAATTATTTTTATAGGTGTTATCTTTAACTATTTGTTCCAAGTCTTTATGATCCCATTGCTCTTTAGCTATTCCTAACTTATTTTTATTAATATAGTTAGCCAATGCAGGAATTGTGTTTGTTAATATAGGAGTTCCTGATACAATTGCCTCTGGTATTGATACCATGTTTAAATCATTTCTGGTATCTATTAAAGAAGCGTAGGACTCTGATAAATATTTATTTAATTGTTCATGACTCAAGAATCCTAGAAATACAACATTCTTATTTATATCTAAGTCTGAAACTAATTTTTGTAGCTCGTTTTTTAAAGGGCCACGTCCAGCTATTAATAATATAAAATCAGAATATTCTTTTTGGCTTATGAAACGATGAAACTTGTATATAATACTATTTATATTTTTGCGATATATTAGCTGCCCAATAGTAATAAATTGTCTTGCTTTATAATCTGATAATTGAAATTTATGTATATTTATTCCATGATCGATAGGAACCTTTGAAATTTTATCTTTAGGTATATATTGGGAAATAAATGTGATTGCATTGTCTGAACGTCCTATTACTATTCTTATATGCCTAAAGAATAGAGGAACAATAACAGAATGCCATAAACGGGAAGGAACTGTGAACCATTTTTTTTGATGAGCAACTAATTCATGCCATATTATTGTTTTAGAAGGTGCGACTATTGCTGCAAAAAGTGAGTGAAAACCGAATATTTCGCTTGATAATATCATATCAAATTGCGAGGCATTTTTCTTTAGAAAAAGATACATTTCAATAGAAAAAGGTAAGGGGGATGGTAATATCTTTGCAAGATTATTTTTGAAAAATAATATTTCGAAATCATATACTTCATTTTCTGTTGGCTTGTAATCATCGATGGCTAATAACGTGATATTATGTCCTAAAGATTGAAATCCAAGGCACATATTATAAATCATAGTGTCTTTAATAGTATCAACTTTCGGTAATTTGTTTCCGTCACCAGAAAAGAGTATAGGATTGATGATTAGTATTCTCATGTTATTTAGTTATTTAATATCTGTTTTTCTTATTTTATACCATAAAGCAATTGCCATTAAGGATTCTGCCAAAGTGTATGCAATGGCATAACCTGATATTTGAAAATATAAAATAAATATGTGGTATATACCACATGATATGAAATTCATGATAGTCATTGTATATATATATGTTTTTATACGGCGTTGAGTGAAGTATAATTTAACCCAAACTTGACCAAATCCAATAAGCGGAAGAGAAAAAATTCCTATGCCGATAATTGTAGAAAGTTGTAACATTGCATTAGTCGGAATATTAGCTAATCCATATATGATATGAATAATAGGATATCTCATAGCATAAGTCAAAATTGCTATAATCAAACCAATTATAAATATATTCCGTGCAATTTTTTGTGTAATATTATATAATTCGCTTTCTTTTTTTTGAGCGTGAAGTTCATTTAATTTAACCTGAAGCACAATTGCAATTTGTTGCATAATGCCATAAGGGGCTTGGATAAGTTTCATGGCATAATTAACAATGCTCACTGATCCTATTGGTAATTGTGAGAGTAGGTAAAAAGGATAAGTGGAGACAATGATAACAATGCTTTGATTGGCAATCAAGCCTAGAATAGGTTGAAAGGATGTTTTCAATAGTTTAAAATTCCATATTCGAAAATTCCAGTGTAGTATTTGCTTCATTTTATATATGAAACAAATGAAAGCTATAAATGCTAAAGATAAAGCTCCTGCCATCATTGAAAATCCTCCAATTTGATTGTGGAATAAAAGTACTGACAGAATGATACATAGATTTAAACCTAGATTTAATATAATAGGGGCAGTAAAATACTTATAGGAAACGAATATTTCAGCTAAAAAAGAATTTATGGATAATAATAGAGTTGTTGGTAAAAAAAGTAAATATATTAAATAATTATGTTGTATATCTTCTAAATTGAAGTTTGTAATTAGGGTCATAAATACTTTACCTATTATTCCTAGAAGAAACATTCCTAAAATTCCAATTCCAATCAATAATATAAAAAAAGAATTTAAATATTTCATTTCAGAAATATGTGATTTATTAATACGCATTTCCATAGAACGAGGTATTAGTATCGAGGATGTAATAATTTGTATCATTCCTCCTATTAATATGGCAAGATTATATAAGTAAAAATGGATATCAGTAGTACTACTCACACCACAACAATATACAATGCTAATCTGTTGTATAAAAGCTACTCCTTTTGCTATCAAACTTAGTAGAGAAGAAGATATTATTCCTTTTTTATATATATTATTTTTTTCTTTCATATTTAGAGGGTAGGACCATTCCTAATAGAATTAGAATAAATAAGCCACGGTTATGGGTAAATGTTGCATCAGCTACACCCTCTATTAGAAAAAATAGTGATATTAATAGTGTGAAAAGAAATTGTTTCATATTTATAAAACGTTTTCTTGCTGATATCTTAATTATCCATGCCCAAAACGTAAAATAAAGTATTACACCTATTATTCCAAACTGGGCTAATTCTGGATAATATGCATCTGATATAAAATCTGGTTTGTTTTTCGATAACCCCCAAAGTTGATCTAACCCGTACTTTTCATAAATAGAAGAATAATATTCTCCAGATACAAATGTTCCAAAGCTGCCTAATCCACACCCAAATGGGAAATAATCCAAAAGAAGATAGAATGCAGTTAACATCATTGCAGGACGACTCCACATTTGGTGTGCATTTATACTGCCATCAATATAATAAATAACAATTTTTTCCCAAGATAAAGAAACTGCTAGACATATTAACAATAACAAACATATAAATCCTTTTATATTGAAATATAGTTTTCCTCCTATTTTTAAATAGATCATCAAAAATATTGTAATACCCCAAAATCCATAAAATTTAGAACGTGTAGAGAGTAAACCAATACATAGTAAAATAAAAAATATAATTATATCTTCCCATGTGAATGAACTACAGTAAAAAAAAAGTAATGCTGTGATAGTTGCAGATGTTGCAAGGCGTGAAGGATGCCCAAAGAAATTCCACATATTTCCAGTCAATACTACTGCTAATGTTATTCCACCAACTATTAAACAGATTATGCTTATAATTTGCTTTTGCTTTCTGGTAAAAGTTGGGGCTATCAACCATGTACAATAAAATCCTAAAAATGGTTTTATTTGGATTACAAAGTCTTTCAAGATAGCTTGAGGAACATTTGAGGCTATAAGAAATGAATAAATTAGATAAAAGAGAAATATGCAAACAATTAATATTAATGGATATAATTCTTTATAATTTTTACGTTCCCAAACTGTTATACCAGCAAATAAAATTAGGAAAAATGCCATAAGTTCATCGGTATAATCAAACTTCAGGAAATCATATAAAATAACTCCGAAAACATATCCAAAAAGCAAGAAACAGAAAAAGAGATTATTTTTCGATAACACAATTTGCTGTATCATGTTTACTATTCTTTTTTAGAAACAAATACTTTAAAACTAATTACTACTAATGATAAAACACATGTAATAATAAATGCAATAATAAGAACAATTGATTTTTTAGGAAATATAGGTTTATATGAACTATACGCTTTGTCTATGATTCTTCCTGCAATTTCATCAGGTGAATTAATTAATTCTTTTTCTTGTAATTTTTGCATCAAAAACAAATACATAGATTCCTTTATTTTTTGTTGGCGTTTCATTTCTATAAACTCACGTTCCTGTGTTGGAAGTTTATCTACTTGTTTGCTCAACGTCGTATCTTTTTTATATAAAGCATCTAAACTTATTTGTATATTATGACGCACACTTTCAACTGATTCAATTAACATTTTACGCTGTTCCCTCAATTGATTTTCTACTAACTGCAATGCAGGATTATTCGATTCTGAAGATTGCAATAAACGCTGGCGATCTAATATTAGCTGATTATATATCATAATTGCTTTTTCTCCGGCGCCATCTACTATAGGAATAGCAGAATATGCATTTGATGATTTTTTCATATATGCTAAAACATAATCAAGCATGCGCATACGGGTTTCCGTTTCTAAAATCGCCTTCTCAGTCTCTTTATTACCATAATAAGTAATGCTACTATAGGCGCCTGGATCAGGCATTTTATTAATTTGTTTATATGTTTCAATCTGTTGTTCCAATATAGTTAATTCTAAGGTAACACTATCTAAACGATCTTTAACAAATGCAGAGTTCAAATTTGCTTCGTTGACTTTTGTCATTCTCGAATATTGATTGTATCTATTCATTATTGTATTTAAAAGCTTACATGCTCTTTGTTTATTAGTTGATTCGCAACTGAGTACTATAATGTCTGAAATAGTCTTGGAAGGGGTGACATATACTATTTTATCTAAATCTTCATAGACTTTTTGTAAGGGGGATATTTGGGTAGTAAACGTACCGTTTCCATCTAACTGGCGAACGATAGTAATAGTTCCTACAGGTAAAACCATTTTAAAAGGTATAGATTGATTTTCAAATACTATAGTTTCAAAAAGAGATGATTTTACAGTCGCTTTCTTTATTTTATTATCATCTACATTTAACCTTATATTAATAGGAGCACTGATAGTATCTAATAATAACTTTGGAAAAATGTATGAAATAGGACATTCTTCTTTATCGAACAAAACATTTTTCAAATTCTTTTTTGTACTGGTTTCTACTTGATATTCAGTTTGACGAATAACCTCTGCCAGATTATTACGTGACGTGATGATAAGAATTTCATTTTCGGTATTTACACCTCCACCGCCTCCTCCTAATAATCCACCAATACCGGAGCTTTTTAACATTTTAAGTTCGGACATCATACCTTGTTGTTCTCCCAGTAACTGCATTCGAGCAGTAATGTCGTATTTTGGGGGAGTTACTAATATAAAAACGATAGCACCTATTAAGCAAATAATCCCAATAGGTACATATATTTTCCAATATTTAATAAATTGTTTCAATAATTCTCCGACATGTATATTTTCGTCTGTCATAACCTTTAGATTTGAATTGAAATAAGTTTATTTTACTAATAATGCGATTGTTAATGAAGCTAATACAGAGATGGCACTGACAATAGTAGATGCAACCGATATATTAAATTGGGCGCTTTGGCTGTACCTAGAATTACTTTTTCGCGCTTTATTAGGTTCAACATATACAATGTCATTTTGTTGTAAATAATAATAAGGCGAAGATAGCATCTCAGAAGATGTTAAATCTAATCGATGAAATTCTTTTTTTCCATTGTTATCACGGATTATTAACACATTTGTACGTTCTCCATAAATAGTTAAATCCCCCGCCATACCAATTGCGTCAAGAATTGATATACGTTCGTTTGTTATAACCTTAGTACCTGGAATATTTACTTCACCTAAAACCGAAACTTTAAAATTTTGTATTTTAATAGTTACTAATGGAGACTTGGCATATGCAGAAATTTTCTCTTTCAAATTTTCAGCCAATTCACTTCGAGTCTGTCCCACAACTTTTATTTTACCTAAAACAGGAAATTCTATATTTCCATTAGTATCCACTAAATAAGTTTGCATAGTTGGTGTGGCAGCCACGTTTGTTTCACCAGGATTTAAATAACTCGTTAAAGGAAGGTTAAATACTGCCACTGAATTTGGATCAATACTGGAAACAAAAATAGATAGCTGATCATCTGGACAAATTTTAGCTTCATAATTGACTCCATTTTCTGTCAATTGCCCTGAATTATGTTGATTAAGATCTTGAAAATAAGTAATTTGATTGCTTGTCTTACATGAAGTCAATAAGGTTATTAGAATAGCTGCGGTGACTATTTTTATTTTCATTGTTTATTTAAATAGTTTTGGTCAATATTTAAAACGATTCATTATCTCTTCTCAATAACGATAGAATGGGTCGTTTTATTATACTTTACTTCAAATAATAATAATAAAATTCCTGTTTTTCTGGCATATCTTCAATAAAACTGTTAATTTTGCACTCATGATTGAATTGTCACAGCATATAGAAGTATTATTATTGGAGAATGATTGTGTAATTGTTCCCGGATTAGGAGGTTTTGTAGCTCATTATACGTCTGCGATACAAGTAGAAGAGAACATGTTCCTCCCTCCTACCCGTACCATTGGTTTTAATCCGCAGTTAAAGCTGAATGATGGGTTGTTGGTACAATCTTATATGGCTGTATATGATACGAACTTCTCAGATGCCTCCAAGATAGTCGAAGATGAGGTTTCAGAGTTGATCATTATGCTGCATAAAGAAGGTAAGGTTGATTTGGATAATGTTGGAGAAATCAGGTATACGATCCATGACACTTATGAGTTCATTCCTTATGATAATAAAATTACTACACCTTATTTATATGGGCTTGATTCTTTCGAAATGAAGGAACTGACCGTTTTACATCAGGAAAAAGAAAAGGTATTGGTTCCTGTTATTCAGGAAAGAAAGAAATCATATGAGATCAAGATCAATCGTGGGATGGTGCGTAGTGCGGTGGCTATAGTGGCTGCGGTAATACTATTCTTCTTCCTTTCCACTCCGGTTGAAAATACTTATGTAGAAAAAGATAATTACGCTCAATTGTTGCCGATTGATCTGTTTGAAAAAATAGAGGGAAAATCTATTGCGATGACTCCTGTTGTGATGAATAAGGATGTGAAGCAGTCGGTAAAGGCAGTGTCCGGTACTTCTAAAAAAACGGGGAAAAAGGTAACAAAACCTGTTGCGGTACGAGAGGTGAAAGTAGCTCAGCCTGTTACAGAAGAGGTACATAAAACGTCTGCTGCTGTACAATCAAACGAATCTCAATCGATTCCGTCCTCTAAAGCTGTTGTAAGATCAAAACAGACAGAAGGTAATTTTCATATAATTGTTGCTGGAGGCATTGGTGTAAAAGATGCAGAGGTAATGGCAGAACGATTGAAAGCCGAAGGATTTACAGGAGCGAAAGTTTTAAATAATGATGGCAAGATCCGTGTAAGTATAATGTCGTGTACAACTCGTGAAGAGGGTACAAAACAGCTTTTGAAGTTAAGAGAGAATGACACCTATAAAACCGCTTGGTTGCTGGTTAAGTAATACAAATCCCCCCTATCCTTTAATATATGAAACGAGTTCGTTGTCCTAAGTGTGAGAATTATCTTTCTTTTGATGAAACTAAGTATACAGAAGGGCAATCTCTGGTATTTGTTTGTGAACACTGCGGTAAGCAGTTTAGTATTCGTTTGGGAAAGAGTAAAGTGAGAGAGACTCAAAAAGAAGAAATACTTGATGAAGAAGCTCATAAAAATGAATTCGGGTGTATTGTTGTTATTGAGAACGTATTTGGTTTCAAACAAGTAATACCTTTACAGGAAGGGGATAATGTTATTGGACGCCGTTGTGTGGGCACGATGATAAACACTCCTATCGAGACTGGTGATATGAGTATGGATCGTCGGCATTGTATTATTAATGTGAAACGAAATAAACAAGGGGAACTGGTTTATACACTTCGGGATGCTCCCAGTCTGACAGGTACTTTTCTAATGAATGAAATTTTAAATGATAAAGACCGTATCCGGATAGAAAATGGTGCTATCATAACGATTGGTGCTACTACTTTTATACTTCGGACTGCGGAATCAGAATAAATGCGTTTTATGACAAGTAAATTTCATTTGAGAAGCGATTTATATGCTGAATCGCCGATAATATTAACAGATAAGAAATAATACTATTTTTCTGATATAAAAGTACGTATTCTTACATGTCAAAAGTACGTACTTTAGGGATATAAAATAACGTATTTAACAGTGTATTAAATACGTTATTTTGTTTTGGAGTAAAAGTATGCTCGAACAAACTCATCTTCAGTTTGTTCTTTGAGCATATAAAAATTCACTAAACCCTAACGAAAATGAAAGAGAAAAACAGAACATGGATTATTGTAGCCATCATTATAGCTGTATTATTGTTGGGCTATTGGGTTTTATCATCTCCCAGGGTGGAGAAAGATGTAAACCAACAGTCAAAAGAGGTTATTGAAGATCTTACTATTGACTAATTCTTTGTATGACTAAAAATAGAAAAGAGCGGCCTTCACATAATGAAAGTCGCTCTTTCCTGTTTATTTTGATCTCTTATTTAGAGAATACTTTTCACTGTTTCCAGCATACCTTTTTCCTGGATAGAATCAAGGTTGGCTTTTACCGCTTCGGCCAGTCCTGGGATATTATTCAGATTTTCACCCCAAATAAACTCGGCACCAAGTACACCCTCTGCTACTTTCTGAGTACAACCGGTTGCCCACAGCTCTTTCAACAGATTCATGATTTCCGGAGCATCGTTTGGTATAATTTCGGCGCCATCAGCACGAACGCCACCTTTATAATAGGTAATGATAGCAGCCAAACCTAATACTAAACCTTTTGGCAATTCTCCTTTACGCTCTAAATAAGTTTTCAATCCCGGCAGGTCACGTGTCTGATATTTCGGGAATGAATTCAGCATGATACTTGTTACAGCATGGTCTACAAACGGATTATTGAAGCGCTCCAATACATCGTGAGCAAATTTCTCCAGCTCGTCTTTTGGTAAGTTAAGTGTCTCCATTAACTCATCAAACATTACTTTGTGGATATATTTACCAACAACCTCGTGCTCACAGGCTTCACGCACAATATTTACTCCTGACAGATAGGCTACCGGAGAAAGGACAGTGTGCGGACCATTCAATAAAGTTACTTTACGTTCGTGATACGGAGCCTCAGATGGAACGAACAATACATTCAGTCCGGCTTTGTCAGCAGGGAATTCTTTCGCTATCTCTTGTGGAGCTTCAATGACCCAAAGATGGAATATTTCGGCCTGAACAACCAGATTGTCATCGTATTGTAGTTTTTCCTTGATGGCGGCAATGTCTTTACGGGGGAATCCGGGTACAATGCGGTCTACCAATGTAGCATATACGCCACAGGCTTCTTCAAACCACGTTTTAAATTCTTCACCCAGGTTCCATAATTCAATGTATTGATAGATTGTTTCTTTTAGTTTGTGACCATTAAGAAAGATAAGTTCGCATGGGAAAATGATTAATCCTTTACTTTTATCTCCATTAAATGTTTTGAAACGATGATATAACAATTGAGTCAGCTTGCCCGGATAAGAAGTTGCAGGTGCATCATCCAGTTTACAAGACGGATCGAAAGCGATACCGGCTTCAGTGGTATTGGAAATAACAAAGCGCATCTCCGGTTGTTCCGCCAGTTTCATGAACTCTACATTTTGTGTATAGGGGTTCAATGCACGGCTGATAACGTCAATCATTGTGAGGCTATTAACAACTTCGCCTTTGTCCAGTCCCTGGAGGTTTACATGATAGAGATCATCCTGCGCATTCAGCATGTCTACCATACCTTTGTCGATAGGTTGAACAACGACTACGCTACTATTGAAATCGGCTTTCTCGTTCATATTATAGATTATCCAATCTACAAATGCACGTAAAAAGTTTCCTTCACCAAATTGGATGATACGCTCCGGGCGTTGTACTTTAAGAGCTGTCTCTTTGTTTAATGCTTTCATGTTAATCAAAATTATAAAATTAATATGTTATTCAAATTCGAAATAAAAATCAATATTCTCTTTTATCAGAATATCAATCGGCATATATTTCAGCGGTTCAACAGACTTTTTGAAGACGATGTTGTCACATAGTGTTTTTACACCACAGTAGCCTTGAAGCCCGGGGCGTTGACCTATAAGATAGGTGACTTCTCCTGATTTCAGCAATTCGGTATTGTTTCTTAGAAGATCATACCCTATCAGGCCGGTCATGTTCTGTCCCTTTTCCCGTAAGTAGTGCCCTACCTGGTAAACACGAGAGTTGAATACCGCCCCCAATGTTGCTTTGGGATGTTTCCGGAAAAAGTCACTTAATATTTCATTATTTTTTTCCGGATTATTCTTATTCAATATTACTTCGTGAATTGCAATGTCTTTATGTTCTTCAGAAATATATTTCATGAATCCTTCAAGACGACGTTTCATCTGTATCTCTGCCGGATTATCCTTGTTATTATTTAAAAACAATATCAATTCTTGCCCTTGCTGATAATTGCGCATCAGGATTTTAGCTGCAATATATCCGCTCTTATAAGAATCCTGACCGATGTATTTCAGAGCTTTAGCTTCTTCAATATCAAAATCAATAAATGCAAACGGAATATTTTTATCTTTTAAATATGCAAGCATTGAAAGAGTGTCTTCCCGAAAATTAGGAGCTAAAAGCAGTGCATCTGTGTTGCTTTTCTCTATTTTCTGACATGCATCCTGATAAGATTTTCGGTCTCCATGTTTGTAATGCAAGTAATCTACACTAACGTTAAACGGACGTAACTCTTGCCGGGCACGTTCAATACCGGTTGCCACAGAATGCCAATAATCATGTTCCATATAATAGGGTATCATGCATGTAATGGTGTACTTTTTCTTGGCAGCCAGGCCGATAGCAAATACATTGGGCTGATAATTGATCTCATCGAGCACCTTCTGGACTTTTTCTTTGCTTTTCTGAGATACGTCACCCCGATTATGAAGTACCCGGTCTACCGTTCCGGCAGAAACTCCTGCCATTTGGGCTATATCTTTTATGGTGTAGTTCTGGTCTTCCATAGCTTTAAAACTTAAATATTATAAATATTCGCTGCAAATATACGAATTATTTTGTTCCTACAAGTAATTTTTCTACTTTTGTGTTCGATAACGGTTAATAAAACTAAAACGATAATCAGGCCTATTAGCTTTACAATCAATACTATATAGGTTACGATATAAAAAGTAATTATTTTATATACTTAAAACACAGTAGAATGAAAAACTTTATGGATGAAAACTTCCTGTTGCAGACAGAAACAGCACAGAAGTTGTATCACGAACATGCGGCAAAGATGCCCATTATTGATTACCACTGTCACTTAATTCCTCAAATGGTTGCTGATGATTATCAGTTTAAATCATTGACAGAAATTTGGTTGGGTGGCGACCATTACAAGTGGCGTGCAATGCGTACTAACGGCGTAGATGAGCGTTATTGCACCGGTAAGGATACTACAGATTGGGAGAAATTTGAGAAGTGGGCTGAAACCGTACCTTATACTTTCCGTAATCCGTTGTATCATTGGACGCATCTGGAATTGAAGACTGCGTTTGGTATTGATAAGATTCTGAGTCCGAAGACTGCCCGTGAGATCTATGATGAATGTAATGAAAAGTTGGCTTTACCCGAATATTCGGCTCGTGGTATGATGCGTCGTTATCATGTAGAAGTGGTTTGTACTACTGATGATCCTATTGATTCACTGGAATATCACATCAAAACACGTGAGAGTGGATTTGAAATAAAAATGCTTCCTACATGGCGTCCGGATAAAGCGATGGCTGTAGAAGTTCCTGCAGACTTCCGTTCATATATGGAAAAACTTTCCGAAGTGAGTGGCGTTACCATCTCTACATATGATGATATGATTGCTGCTTTGCGCAAACGTCATGACTTCTTTGCTGAACAAGGCTGCAAACTGTCAGATCATGGTATTGAAGAATTTTATGCCGAAGATTATACAGATGCGGAAATCAAAGCTATATTTAATAAGGTGTATGGCGGAGCAGAATTGACGAAGGAAGAGATTCTGAAGTTTAAATCGGCTATGTTGGTGGCATTTGGTGAAATGGATTGGGAAAAAGGCTGGACTCAACAGTTCCATTATGGTGCTATCCGTAACAACAACAGTAAGATGTTTAAGCTTCTGGGTCCTGATACCGGTTTTGATTCAATTGGTGAATTTACTACGGCAAAAGCTATGTCTAAATTCCTTGACCGCTTAAACTCTAAGGGCAAATTGACAAAAACAATCCTTTATAACCTCAATCCTTGTGCAAACGAAGTGATTGCCACGATGTTGGGTAACTTCCAGGATGGTACTGTTGCAGGAAAGATACAGTTTGGTTCAGGCTGGTGGTTCCTCGATCAGAAAGATGGTATGGAAAAGCAGATGAATGCTCTTTCTGTGTTAGGATTGCTGAGTCGTTTCGTAGGTATGTTGACCGACTCTCGTTCCTTCCTCTCCTACCCGCGTCATGAATATTTCCGTCGTACGTTATGTAATCTGGTGGGTCGTGATGTAGAAAATGGTGAAATTCCGGTATCAGAAATGGATCGTGTAAACCAAATGATTGAAGATATCAGTTATAATAATGCTAAGAACTTCTTTCAGTTTTAATCAGATAAAAATCTGATAAGAAAACAGAATACCGGCAGGAACTAATCATGTTCCTGCCGGTTTTTTTATATGAAACCATTGTCATTTCTATTTTATTCATTAACTTTGCAGTCTGTTTAGAAACTTTATATAAAGGTCCTAAATGGTTACATATTAATTAGTTAGAAGCGTTTACGATATTATTCTTGTCAAGGAAATCGCCAATTTCAAAAGAGACACTGGAATAATAAGCAACAAAACGCTCATGCTCGCTGTATATCTACGAATGTATAGTTGGGCGTGGGCTGTTGCTTCATTATTTGTGTTTCGGGTGTTTGGCGATACCTCTTGACAGATAATGGCAACAGTTCCCACGCTTTCTATATATAATTAGAATAGCTGGTGCGGGAACCACCGGCTACGAACAAACAGTAATGAATCGAGCAGTTCAGGCTACCATGGTTGTAGCTTTGTGTCTTGTTGTCATGTCTTGTGCATCAAGCAGACGGGTTGTCTATTTACAAGAGAAAAGTGTAGAAATACCGGAATCTTCCGTGGCTTTTGATGCACGGATCATGCCAAAAGATTTAATAACCATTTCTGTCAGTACCCCCGAACCGGAAGCAGCTTTGCCATTCAATCTGATTGTTCCTTCTGCCCAGTCGGGCAACAGTCTTTCCAGTCTTGTCTCCCAACCTACATTACAAAACTATCTGGTTAACAATAAAGGGGAGATCTCTTTCCCTGTTCTGGGACAATTGAAAGTAGGCGGACTCACAACACAACAGACTTCTGAAATGATTATTTCGCAGTTGCATAAGTATCTGAAAGAACCACCCATTGTTACCGTCCGTTTGATAAACTATAAAGTATCTGTCATAGGAGAAGTGAATCGCCCCAATATGTATACGGTGATTAACGAAAAGATAAATGTATTTGAAGCATTAGCTATGGCGGGCGATCTCACGATTTATGGAAGAAGAGATCGCATACGAATCATGAGAGAGGACATCAACTCTCACCGGCATATTATTACACTGAATCTGAATGATGCCAATATCATATATTCACCTTATTTCTATTTGCAGCAGAATGACATTGTATATGTAGAACCTAATAAAGCAAAGTCACAAAGTGCCAATATCGGTTCTTCTACTACATTGCTGGTTTCTGTTACTTCTATTCTGATATCACTTGCCGGATTGATTGTTAACATACTTCGCTAATTTAAAGATTATGGAAAATAACCGAATGACGAATGATCCTGTTCAGGAACAGGAGATTGATTTGATTGAGCTTTTTTACAAACTTCTTGCCCGATGGAAATGGTTCGTTGCTTCTCTTATTCTGGCATTGGCTGCTGCTTTTATTTATGTTCATTTAGTAACTCCTGTTTATCAGGCCTCTGCTTCCATTGTTATAAAGGAGACAGAGAATCAGAATAAAGTAGTTGACGAACTTTTTGCCATGGCAAATACCCAACTTCCTAATACAGGGACTCAGATTGATGATGAAATGGAGATACTACGTTCGCGTTCTACCCTTTTACAGGTAGTCAATGAGCTTCGTTTGCATACGACTTATCGCATCAGAAAAAACTTCAGATACGTAGAAGATACTGCTTCACCATTGGTTGCTATTCTTGATGAAGCGGCTATGGATACTTTGACAGGAACTTTGCTACTGGAAATTGATAGTAAGAAAAGAGGATATGTAGTGACTGCAGCATTAAATGATGTTTGCCGGACAACTGAGTTTACAGGGTTTCCGGTTACTATTGAAACGCCCGCAGGAAAAGTGATGCTTCGTATGACCAATGACCAGAGTGAATGGCCGGGAACTATGAAAATTATGATTTGCCGTCCTATAGATACTGTGAAAAGTTGCGCATCACGTCTTTCCGTTAGTACCATTTCTAAGAAAACATCGATTATTTCTCTTTCATACACGGATGTCAGTAAGCGCAGAGCAGAGCTTTTCCTTTCCAGATTGATTGAAATTTATAACCGTGATGCGATGGAAGATAAAAACAAAGTGACAGGAAATACTTTACAGTTTGTAACGGAGCGGCTTGATAGTATCAGTCGTGAACTGGGCTTTGTGGACAAGAATCTGGAACGCTATAAACTGAAAGAGCGTCTTAGTGATATAAAAACCAACATGGTACTTGATCTTAATACAAATAATGAATACGAGAAGAAATTGCTTGATGTAGAAACACAATTGAACATGACTGCTTATATCTATGAATATTTGCAAGATAGTAACCACCCTTTTTCTTTATTGCCCATTAATACCGGAATTGCAGATACTGAACTTGCCAAATTGGTAAATGAGTATAATAAAGAATTGCTGGAGCGTGAAAGATTGTTGCATATAATGAAAGAGAATAATCCGGCTGTTATAAACCAGAGTATTAAGATTGACGCTTTAAGGCGGAATGTGCTCAATTCGCTTTCAGGAATAAAAAATGGTTTACTGATAGCGCGTGACGATATTATGCAGAAAACAAACTATTTTAATACCCGGATAGATAATCTGCCCAAACAAGAGAGAGAATTTAATAACATCGACCGTCAGCAACAAATTAAGGCGAATCTTTATCTGATGTTACTTGAGCGCAGAGAACAGGCTGCTATCTCATTGGCTGCTACTATTAATAAAGCACGTATTATTGATGCAGCGCTTGCTGCTGATGCACCGGTAGCTCCTAAAAGCATGATGATTTATGCCGGAGCAAGCTTCATGTCTCTTGTGCTTACTGCCGGAATAGTTCTGTTTGGAGGAATTTTCCGTACTAAATTGACGTCACTATCTGAGTTGGAAGCAATTGGTTTACCACAGGTGGGGACTATTCCACAAATGAATGATTCGGAACGGCAAGTTGAAGACGGTCGGAATGATGTAATAGATGAAGCATTCAGGCGTTTGCGCAGTAACCTTCGTTTTATGGCTGAAGGAGATGATAAGAAATGTATTCTTGTGACTTCTACGATGAGTGCTGAAGGTAAAAGCTTTACGAGTATAAACCTGGCACTGACTTTTGCTTTCCTGGGATGCAAAGTATTAATTGTGGGACTTGATATTCGTCGTCCGAGACTCGCTGAATTTTTTAAGATTAGAAACGAACAGGGAATGACTAATTACCTCTCCGGGAGTGAAGTATCCCTGGATAGTATTATCTATCCTTCCGGCATTCATAAAGATCTGTTTGTGCTTCCTGCGGGTCCTGTACCTCCCAATCCGGCAGAACAATTGGAAAAAGAAAAACTTAGGGTAGCCTTTGAATATTTGCGTAAACAATTTGATTATATTATCGTCGATTCGGCTCCGGTAGGTATGGTGAGTGATACATTGAGCCTTGGAAAGATAACGGACTTTACTCTCTATGTATGCCGGTTGAATTATACACCTAAAAAGGCTTTGTCAATCATACGGGATTTGGAATCGGGTGGTCAGTTGAATCGTATTTCCATATTGGTAAACGGGTACAATATGTCTGATGAAAAATATGCTTATGGCAAGTACGGTTACGGATATGGCTATGGGCATAAAGACAATAAATAGTATTTTTCTTTTCACTCAACAAAAATACCGCATAAAAGAAATCTTAATATGGGAAGATTTCTCTTGCGGTATTTTTTTATTTTCAAAACCATTTTCTTTTCTTTTTAGGCTCTTGCTTGTATATCTCGACAAAGGTCTTTTTCTCTTTTATTATTTGATAAATAATTCCCCAGTCGGGAAGCCCTCCCAGATTACGGTCGTCAATAAATAAGTCTACCTTTAGTTTCCGGGAATAATCTTTATCTGTCATTTCTTCTTCCGGATAGTCTTTGTTTACTGCATAAAACTCAAGTCCTCGTGCCCTGCACCATTCTACGGCTTCTTCCAGGGGTTTACCTTCGCGTACACTCCATAATATCAGCCAATGTCCCTCTCGTTGTAACAGTTTCAGGGTCTCAATCGCAAAGGGAATTTCTTTGCCAATGCGTGGATAACAATGCTCTACAATGGTTCCGTCAAAGTCTACAGCTATTCTCATTTCATTATTTCTTAGGTGTTATTGTTGACAAATGTACATATAAATAGCCAAAAAAGACTATCTTTGTGCTGAATTAATACATAAAAACAGAAAATTTACATGAACAATTCCCCTCAAAGTGCTACCAAAGGATTCACTAAAGCCTTTTGGGTCAGCAACACAGTCGAACTGTTTGAACGCATGGCTTATTATGCTGTGTTTATCGTTCTCACGATCTATTTATCCAGTATTTTAGGTTTTAATGATTTAGAAGCAAGTATGATATCCGGTCTTTTTTCCGGCGGATTGTATTTGCTTCCTATTTTTTCGGGAGCTTATGCTGATAAGATAGGTTTCCGCCGGTCTATGATCATTGCCTTTTCACTTCTTTCCATTGGATACTTGGGATTAGGAGTATTACCCACCCTGCTTGAATCGGCGGGGCTGGTTACTTATGGTGAAGTAACCCGTTTCTCCGGTTTGCCGGACAGCAATGCCCGTTGGATGATAGTTCCTGTCCTGACTATACTTATGATAGGAGGTTCTTTTATTAAATCTATCATTTCTGCATCAGTAGCCAAAGAGACAACGGAAGCTACACGTGCACGGGGATACTCCATTTTCTATATGATGGTAAATATTGGTGCTTTCACCGGTAAAACCATTATTGATCCACTGAGAAACTTTATAGGTGAGCAGGCGTATATTTACATCAATTATTTTTCCGGTGGCATGACATTGCTTGCTCTTCTGGCAGTGATTTTCTTCTATAAATCAACACATACGGCGGGTGAAGGAAAAAGTATGCATGAAATCTGGCGTGGTTTTGTTCGAATCATGACTAATTGGCGATTACTGATTCTTATTTTAATCATTACCGGATTCTGGATGGTGCAACAACAATTGTATGCCACTATGCCGAAATATGTTATTCGTATGGCGGGCGAAACGGCGAAGCCCGGGTGGATTGCTAATGTTAATCCTTTTGTGGTGGTTTGTTGTGTCAGTTTTATTACCCGGTTGATGGCAAAGCGTACCGCTATCACTTCTATGAATATCGGTATGTTTCTGATTCCGGTTTCAGCACTGCTGATGGCTTGCGGTAACCTGCTTGGAGATGATATAATATCCGGCATGACTAATATTACCTTAATGATGATCGTTGGTATTGTAATACAGGCGTTGGCCGAATGTTTTATTTCTCCGCGCTACCTTGAATATTTCTCTTTACAAGCACCCAAAGGCGAAGAGGGAATGTACTTGGGGTTCAGTCATCTGCACTCATTCCTCTCATCTATCTTTGGTTTTGGTTTAGCTGGTATTTTATTGACGAGATATTGTCCGGATCCTATTTTGTTTGAATCACATGAAGCATGGGAGGCTGCCAGTGTGAATGCTCATTATATCTGGTATTATTTTGCAGGTATAGGATTGATAGCAGCTATTGCTCTTCTTATTTTCGCTAAAATCACCCAATCCATCGACAAAAAGAAGAAAGCATAAGGCTTATTTTCTTCTTTTTTGTGTATATTTGCCGTCACTTTGCCACAAAAGTTGACGGCAATTTGCATTTTAAAGAAAAGGATACGAAATGAAAGTAAGATTTATAAGCCTGGCGAGTGGCAGTAGTGGAAACTGCTATTATCTGGGTACTGATACATATGGAATACTAATCGATGCCGGCATTGGAATACGAACGATAAAAAAGACACTGAGAGACATCAATGTAGCAATGGAGTCCATACGTGCTGTGTTTGTGACTCATGATCATGCCGATCACATCAAGGCTGTAGGACATTTGGGGGAGAAACTGAATATTCCGGTTTATACAACGGCTCGTGTTCATGCCGGAATTAATAAGAGTTATTGTATGACGGAGAAGTTATATTCTTCTGTCCGTTATCTGGAAAAGGAGCAGCCAATGGAGCTGGAAGATTTTCATATAGAGTCTTTCGAGGTCCCTCATGACGGAACAGATAATGTGGGTTATTGTATTGAGATAGATGGTAAAGTCTTCTCCTTCCTTACTGACCTTGGCGAGATCACTCCTACCGCTGCCAAATACATCCGCAAAGCCAATTATCTGATTCTTGAAGCCAATTATGACGAAGAGATGTTGAAGATGGGGCCTTATCCGCAATATCTGAAAGAACGTATATCAAGCGGTACGGGACATATGAGCAATATAGCAACAGCCGAATTCCTGGCAGAGAACTTTACCGAAGATCTACGTTATATCTGGCTTTGCCACTTGAGTAAAGATAATAATCATCCGGAACTGGCATACAAGACTGTGGAATGGAAATTAAAGAACAAAGGAATCATTGTAGGTAAAGATGTGCAACTGCTTGCATTAAAGCGAAGTACGCCATCAGATCTGTATGAATTCGAATGAAAGCAATAAAAACGGCTAAAAAAGTTCCTGTTTTGTTTGGCTGAATAAAACAAAAAATCTACCTTTGCAAGCGCAAATGAGAAGATAAGCACTCTTAGCTCAGTTGGTAGAGCAACTGACTCTTAATCAGTGGGTCCAGGGTTCGAATCCCTGAGGGTGTACAAGTGTTTTGTAAAATAAAAGAATCCGTTGTATTTCAAATAAATACAACGGATTTTCTTTTATATTAATAGGCTTTTCTGTTTCGGCTCAGTCTGAAACCTTGGGGGATTGCGTTAAAATTCTTATTTTTGCATCATGAAAACATCCTCTTCCCAAACGAT
>NZ_CAXSVC010000037.1:0-49619 GCF_964240755.1 Bacteroides sp. HPS0048
TGATAATAGTATCATATTCGATCAGGAAAACCATGAGGTTTGGGGTGATATCTTCCGATAGACAATCTTTATTCAGCCACTCAATTCATAGTTGATATATGAGTAAAAAAGTCAATATAAGTTAAGGTATACACTACAAAGCTGGATCAAACTTCCTCCAATCCGGATAATATCAGAGTGAGGGAACAGCAGTACTCGGAAGAAGCAGAAAAACAGTTTGGAATACCATAATTAAAATTTGAAATTAAGATGAAAAGACAAAGAAGACCCCCCGGATCAATAGTGAAGATTGACTTGAAAAACGGGTATTATAACTATGCACAATTATTGGAAAACGGTATCGCTTTTTTTGATATTTACACCAAAGTTCCTGAATTAGAAGATCTGAGTATTTTGTTTGAAAAACCGGTATTATTTATAGTATCGGTGTATAGGGATGTAATATCAACCGGACTTTGGTTGAAAGTAGGAAAACTACCTATCCGAGAAGATCTTAAAATTCTTCCAATGCAATGTATACAAGATGCACTGAATGAAACACAGTTCGAATTATATAATCCCAATACAGGAGAAGTGACAAAAGCTACCAGAGAGGAATGTGAGGGATTGGAAATATGTGCTGTATGGGAGGCCCATGCTGTAGAAGAGAGAATTATAGATCATTACAATGGAGTGCCGAATTTTTGGGTTGAATCAATGAAAATAAAATGAAAAAACTTGTTTACAAAAACAGAGAAATAGATCATCTCATTTTAGATGAAAGTTTTATTAACGGATTTAAGTGGATTGATGATAACGATGGTCACCCTACTAACCTGGAGATTGACATAAACTGGAATGGACAAGAAAATATGTGTAACGACTTTGATTTCATAATATTATTTCCCCTCATCGTCATCTTTCAATAATAATCCTCTTTTCTTCCTAAAAATAAAGTATTTTCTCCCAATAGAAAGATACCTTTCTTCCTAATAAATCTATAACTGAAAGTTTCGGTTATAAAACTAAAAGTTTTAATCTTACAACTAAAACTTTCATTTGTATAACCCAAACTTGCGATTATAGTTTGTCCAATAAGAAAGAGAGCTTTTTCCAGAAAGAAAGGTAAGTTTCATTCCTGACTTTCGTAAGTATGAAAAGGATAGTATACAAACAAGCTTATCAATACACACCTGGACGATCATTCATAACAAAGCGAATCTCCTTAGCACCGATCAAATCAAAATAATTAATAAATGGTTTCAGAATTTTCTTTCCGTCCAAAAACACGGATTGGACATATTTATTCTCCTCCGAAAGATTATCTGCTTTTATTAACAGATCATGATCTTTCAACCGAATTTTAATTTCTGAAAATTGAGGAGCACCTATGGCAAACTCATTACTCCCGGGAGTTACAGGATAAAATCCCATAACAGAAAAAAGATACCAGGCAGACATTTGCCCACAATCATCATTTCCGTTTACACCATCAGGAGTATCTTTATAATTCAGCTTTACATGCTTCCGCACTAACTCCTGGGTCTTCCAGGGTTCATTACAGTAATTATATAAATAGATATAATGATGGCCTGGCTCATTATCATGCTTATAATGATCTTCTTCAAAATTCCGATCCAACTTATCAGAAAAAGCCTGTGGTCCTCCCATCAAATCAATCATTCCGGGAATATCCTGAAGGACACAAAACAAATAAGTCCACTTCGAACCTTCCGTCAATCCATGCCGTGAATTATCATCCAGATCAATCCAGGTTCCGTCATAGTTACGAGGCAAGAAAAAACCTTTCTCAGGATTGTACAAGTTTTTATAATTTCCACTAAATCGCATCAAATGGGCATAATCTTCCATCTTCCCTAACGATTTCGCCATTTGTGCTACACACCAGTCATCATATGCATATTCCAGTGTTCTTGAAACCGATTCGGCTGTTTTATCATCCGGCACATATCCTATCGAATGGTAATAACTTGCTCCTGCACGTCCTTCATAAGAAGTCCAATAATCACGGTCACCGTATTTTCTATTTGTATCGCAATCAGGAGGAACCATTGCATCTTTTCGTATAGCTTCATAGGCCAGATTGACATCAAAGTTACGAATCCCTTTCATATAGGCATCTGCAATAACTGCATCCGCATGAGTGGCTATCATAATATTGGTATAGGTTGGATTAGGCCACATAGGAAGCCAGCCGCCTTCTTTATACATTTGCAATAATGAAGTGATCCAGTCACCGGTTAACTGTGGTTCCAGCAACGTCATCAGGGGATGAAAAGCTCTGAATGTATCCCATAAAGAATAATCATTATACGAAATACCTTCATGAATCCGGTCGTCAAATGCACTGTAATATCTTCCATATTCAGAAAACTCGCGAGGGAAAAGATAAGAATGATACAGTGCCGTATAAAAAATACGGGCATCTCTTTCGCTTCCTCCTTTGATAGTTAACCGGGATAATTTATCATTCCATTCTTTTTTAGTATTCTCATATACCTGTTTTAAACTCCATCCGGGTATTTCACGCTGTAAATTCAAGCGGGCTTGCTCCAGACTTATAAAAGAGGTAGCTATCTGAGCCTTTATTTCCTTATCCTTTTGAGAGAAATTAATATATGCTCCCATACGTGTACCATATAGCTCCTCGACTCCCGGGTAAAGAATAGAATCATTCCAACAACCAAAATCCTTTATATCACAATTGAAACGAATGACAAAATAACCTTTAAAATTGGGTAGGTCTGGCCCTAACTGAGCCGACTGCCTGTCTGGATTATACCCCACAATTTCATTATTCAGCGTATCAATCTTCATCCAGCCTTTGATTTTCTGGAGACGCTGATTATAATGATTACACCAATCGTTCAACTGCGGATTCAAATTTATACCCTGAATAATCAACCGGGGAGTTTTATTTTTAGGAAAACGAAAATTCAAAATGCCACAACGTCCGGAAGCAGTCATCTCTGTAAAAATCCGGTTATTCTGTTTATCGGTTAAAGTAACAGAGTAATAATAGGGAGAGGCCTTCTCATCCTTATGACTAAAATTCATTTTTCGATCTTCCGGAAGTACTCTTATCTCCTCTCCGATTTGTGGCATAACTGATACATATCCATAATCTCCCATCCATATAGTTGGTTGATGAGATCCTAAAAAGCCCATTATAGACTCATCATCGTAAACATACGCCATACTTCCCATTTTATTCTCCCTGGTTTGAGGTAAAAAATTGGTCATTGCAAAAGGAGGACCCACAAAAGGTACCGTACCTCCCTCACCCTTAATGGCCGTTCCAATAAGCGGGTTTACCAGATCTGCTACATTCTGGCTATATGAATAAATCGGATTTATACAAAATATTAGAATTAAAAACAGATATTTTCCCATGATGCTGATTATTACATTATAAAAGAATCCAATTACATTTTTCAGATAAAACATGACGATCTCTATCGCCACAAACTTCAATCTGGTTTTCGCCTTTCCTTAGACCAATGCCTTGCCAAATATAAATATTTTGCCTCTTTATAGGATTTCCACACTCTTGTCCATTCACTTTCAAACGAATATTTTCGCAATTGGAATATACCTTTACATCTGTAACCGAATCTCTCCTTGCCACATCTCTTTTACTTGTAATATGTAGAACAGGTGATTCCACCCAAGCTGACTTGTAGAAATAAAAAGCATCTTTCTTAATCTTTCTGTCGTAGGTTACTAAACCTTTATCGTTTCGTCCTGGTAAATTTCCTTCATTCCTGGAAGCACTTGCAAAATCAAACATATTCCAGACGAAAGATCCCCAGACAAAGTTACAATCGCTTATTGCCTGATAATTTTGTTCATGTACAATAGACTGCCACTCTTCCGGATGAAAAATCCCATCAGTCCTTGGGGCCGATTTAACATCCTGCTGGTGATGCCAGACGTTAGCCCCAGCTCCATATTCACTGACACCAATACCTTTGTTTCCAACCAAACGGTTCCAATGTGCTACCGAAGATTTCATCATGGAAGGCTGAGCCCAATACCATCCCGGATAAGTATTGTAAGCCATAATATCTGTGACTTTATTCTCCGGCCTGTTCTCTATGTTAGCAGCAGCTACTGTCAAACGTCCCGGATCTTCCTGATGAGCCAGATCATTTAAATCTCCAATCAAATTCTTGACCTCGCCTTCAGACAATTCGTTAAACAGACTCCAGCAAAAAATAGATGGATGGTTAAAATTCTGTCGAATCAATTCCGTGAGTTGTAACTTTATATTCTCCGTAAAAGCAGAACTGGTATTTGCCTTACCGATAAGGGGAATTTCCGCCCAGACCAACATACCTTCCCGATCACATAAAGAATAGAAATAATCGGCATGCGGATAGTGTGCCAACCTGATTCCGGTAGCTCCTATTTCTTTAATCAGATCCATATCTTCGTTATGATCTTCATTCGATATAGCCCATCCTTTACCTTCCCGGTCCTGATGTCTGTTTACACCTTTAATTTTATAAGGTTTACCATTCAGGAAAAAGCCTTTTTCCGCATCAACAGTATAGTATCTCAATCCAGTATATTGGGATAGTGTATCCACAACCGCATCACCTTTCAACACCTCTACAAAGACACGGTACAAATAGGGGGACTTACACCCATCCCATAAGATAGGACGATCTATATTCAGCTTATTAATAAACTTAGCCGTTTCTCCTTTTACATATGACTTATTGGTAGTTGTGGTGCTACCTATTGCTTTCCCCTGGGCATTAAACACACTGGTTCTAACAGATAATGCTTTCCCGGGCTGACTACTATTAACTTTTGTCACAATGGATAACTCAGCCCGTTTTGAATCGACCTGATCCTGATGAATATAAATCCCAGAAGAAGCATAATCTAATGGAGTTATACACGTCTTAGGCAATAAGAGTAATGATACAGGACGATAAATCCCCCCAAAAACAGTAAAATCTCCAGCTAGAGGAGCAATATCATTATCTGGACTATTCGATACTTTGACCTCTAAAAGATTGTCTCCTTTCTTCAACAAAGAGGTTATTTCAAAACAGAAAGCATTGAATGCTCCTTTGTGTGTACCAACTTTTATTCCATTAATAAAAATATCTGCAACCTGACTAACTGCCTCGAAACGCAAAAAAACACGTTTCTTCAACATTTCTGGTAATATGCTTAAGTGATAACGATATTGAGCTGTTCCACGATAATAATCGGCAGTTATACCATCTTCCGCATTCCAGCAATGAGGAACTGTTACTTTTTCCCAAATAGCATCAGCACCCGATTTATCAGATCGGAATTCCCAATTATCTTTCAATATATACTGTTGCCGCAACTGGGCAGAAGATTGTAAAAAAGAAAAAGCACATAAAATTCCAACTAACATTCGCTTCATTTGTATATACATAAGTACATATAGCTTTAAGATAACAATTATAAAATAGATACTCTGACAAATATAACGCGAATATCACCAACATCTAATTACAAACAATTCAATTTATAACACAGATGTATTATAGCAAGAAGGAATCTACTTAAAAGACAGGAAGTGAAACGAACATTCTATATTTTACAACAATTATAACCTTCTCTTTTTCTCTTGTAGACTGAGAGATTGTTATAAGAGTTATTGTTAAGGATGGGACTAAATATAAACATTAACAATTAGCAATAGGAATTAATCCAAAAAACTGATAATAAAAAGTGCGGGACAAATTAAAGATATCATCAAATACGAAAGTACCACCATTCAATAACACATGAATTACTATACAAAATAAAAAAACTCAGATGCTTTTATAGATATCTACATTCATCCAAAAAGATAAATCATAATAAAACCTTCATCAACAAATGACAAAATAATAATAAATATCCGAAATGCATTAGTAAAAAGCAATCTCATGCAACCACCACTATAGTTACATAAGATTGCTAAAGCTAAGTTAAATATAATTTAGATCCTATACTTGTAATAGGAAAGAACATCCTAACGAACTAATATTAATTATATCCAACACGAAAAAACATTTGGATTTTAAAGTTCGAAGGGAAAATCATTATCCGTTCGTGAAGGAGATGGCAGGCAAGACGCAATCTCTATTATAAAAGAAATATAATAAAGCTCTTAGCCTATACCTTCTCAAAAAAATAAATCACTCAATATAAGAATTTAATGTAATCTACATTTTGAAAGAAAATCAGCAACGGCCGATGCTTCTCCATTAGTAAAATACTGCACCGAAGTTATTGGATTATAAGTATAAGGTACAAACTGAAACAGCTGTACTGCTGCAAACTTCTTATCTTCAGAAAGAATTATGTCCATACGAAGATTACCACTTGTCCCACCTTTTAAGTTTGTATCGGCAGAGAAAGTTCCCAACTTTACAATCTCTTTCAACTGATCCATATACTTCAGATCAAAGAAGACACTCTGTTCTTTTGCTATACTTCCCGTAGGCAAATAAACCACTTCCTTTGATTTCCAGAAAAGACGAAAAATCCCAATTAAAAATAATCCGGTACCTAAAACCATCAATCCCATGCTCAAAGTAGAAGAACGATCTTCCATCTCAAAAGTAGAAATAAATGCCAGTACACCGATTAGTAACATAATACCGGAAAAAATAAGTCCGGAAACACTTGTACGCTTTGCAATATCAGGATGAGATGACGCAAAAATAGTTGCATCAATAGCTGGAGTTGTCATATTATTATAAATTTAAATTATTAGTAAAACAGTAATTAAATAACTGGTAATACATTCTATTGTACTACCGATGAAATGAAACAGAACTAATAAAATAAATTCCTAAATAATAATACGTCGAAGAGCGAATACATAGTATTCACTTGCCGGATGGCAACTAAAAGAAGTTGTAGTATCATATATTCGCCCCCAATGTTGCGCCAAAGCCGCATCTCGCTGTTGTAGCTGCTGAGCCAACGCTCTTAAGGATGTCGAATATTCTAACAAATTAATACGTTGGATACGGGAGGTAGCAATCTGGTGAGATTGTGATGCACTTGAAAGCTCTCCTTCTGGCAAATATGGCAACTGAGCGGTGCTGACTTGCTGGGAGTCGACTTTATATACTTGTGCATGCTCCTGAGTTTCCACTGGTTTTTCAGCGAAAAAATTGTTAGCCACACCATGAAGTGCTACAGCAAACAACAAAAGCAATATTACCTTTATAAACTTAGCCATATCTATCTGCAAATATAACAGATTATTTTATTTAAATGTTTAAAGAAAAACAAAATTAAAGTATCTTTAGACTTGGCAACAAAAAAGGCCACCATCTTTCGAGGTGACCTTTCTTATATCTATAAGAATAAGTATTAAATTATTCCGCTGATTCGGCTTTCGGTTCTTCAACAACAGGAGCTTCTGCAGCAGGAGCAGCTTCAGTTGCAGCAGCTTTCTTTGAACGGCGAGTACGAGTAGCTTTCTTAGCAACTTTCTCTTTTGCCATATTTTCGTTGTAGTCAACGAGTTCAATAAAGCACATTTCTGCATTATCACCCAAACGATTACCAGTCTTAATGATACGAGTATAACCACCCGGACGATCAGCAATTTTCACAGAGATTTCTTTGAACAATTCTGTTACAGCAATCTTATCCTGCAAATTGCTAAATACGACACGACGAGAATTCGTAGTGTCTTCTTTAGACTTCGTAATCAAAGGCTCAACAAATTTTTTCAATGCTTTAGCCTTTGCTACAGTCGTAGTGATTCTTTTGTGCTTGATCAAAGAACAAGCCATGTTAGATAACATAGCACTTCTATGAGAAGCAGTACGACCTAAATGATTGAATTTTTTATTATGTCTCATTTTTTATTCTTTATCTAATTTATATTTAGAAATGTCGGTTCCAAACGATAGATTCAGACTTTCCAGCAAATCATCAAGCTCGGTAAGCGATTTCTTTCCGAAGTTTCTGAATTTCAGCAAATCAGTTTTATTGAACTGTACTAAATCGCCAAGGGTCTCTACATCAGCAGCCTTCAAACAATTGAGGGCACGAACTGACAAGTCCATATCAACAAGTTTAGTTTTCAACAACTGACGCATATGCAATACCTCTTCATCAAACTCCTCGTTACCATCAACGTCATTGCTCTCAAGAGTAATCTTTTCGTCAGAAAATAACATAAAGTGATAAATCAGAATCTTTGCAGCTTCTTTCAGTGCTTCTTTTGGATGAATGGAACCATCCGTAGCAATCTCAAGTATAAGTTTTTCGTAGTCAGTCTTCTGTTCCACACGGAAGTTTTCTACAGTATACTTAACATTACGTATCGGGGTGTAAATAGAATCAATTGGAATTACATTCACATCGGTACAATATTCGCGGTTTTCGTCAGCAGGGACATAACCACGGCCCTTATTGATTGTAATATCAACCTGCATAGTTGACTTAGAATCTAAATGACAAATAACTAATTCCGGATTTAACACTTCAAATCCAGTCAAATACTTACCTATGTCACCTGCTCTAAATTCACTCGAATTCTCGACCGTGATACTTACTTTCTCACTCTCGAATTCTTCAACTACTTGCTTGAATCTCACTTGCTTCAGATTCAAGATAATGTTGGTAACATCCTCTTTTACTCCAGGAACACTAGAAAATTCATGCTCAACACCGTCTATACGAATAGTGGTGATAGCAAAACCTTCTAATGAAGAAAGGAGGATACGGCGTAATGCATTACCTACAGTAATACCAAAACCGGGTTCCAACGGACGAAATTCGAATTTACCGAATCTTGAGTCCGCTTCCAACATTAATACTTTATCAGGTTTTTGAAATGCTAATATCGCCATGAAATTAATTATTATTTAGAATACAATTCAACGATCAAATGCTCTTTAATGTTCTCAGGAATGTCTGCTCTCTCAGGAATATGCAGCAATTTACCAACCTTTGTAGATTCATCCCACTCCAACCAAGCATATTTACTATGGTTAAAACCAGCAAGAGAATTAACAATAACTTCCAGAGATTTAGATCTTTCACGAACACCAATCAGCTGCCCTGGCTTTACTGCATATGAAGGAATGTTCACTACCTGTCCATCAACAGTAATATGTCTGTGACTTACCAACTGACGAGCAGCAGCACGAGTCGGAGCGATTCCCAAACGGAATACTATGTTGTCCAGACGACCTTCCAATAACTGAAGAAGAATCTCACCAGTAATACCCTTAGCGGCTTCTGCTTTCTCAAACAAGTTACGGAATTGTTTTTCTAATACTCCATAAGTGTATTTAGCTTTCTGCTTCTCACGCAGCTGAACACCATATTCTGAAGTTTTTCTTTTTCTTGAATTTCCATGCTGTCCGGGAGGATAGTTTTTCTTAGATAAAACTTTATCAGCTCCAAAGATACCTTCACCGAATTTACGGGCTATTCTTGATTTTGGTCCAGTATATCTAGCCATTTTCTTTTTAAATATTTAATTGTTTATTCATGAACTTAATTTGTTGCAGCCGCGATTACAGAGAAGAAATTGATGCAATCCAAAAACAAAATCAAGTGTCATTTTAATTAAAGGTAAATCTTAAACTCTACGTCTTTTTGGAGGACGACAACCATTATGTGGAAGCGGAGTTACATCAATAATTTCTGTAACTTCAATACCTGCACCGTGGATAGTTCTGATGGCAGACTCACGTCCGTTACCCGGTCCCTTTACGTATGCTTTTACCTTTCTCAGGCCAAGATCATATGCGATTTTTGCACAATCTTGGGCAGCCATCTGAGCTGCATAAGGAGTATTCTTTTTAGAACCTCTAAATCCCATTTTTCCGGCAGAAGACCAAGAAATAATCTGCCCTTCACTATTTGCAAGAGAAACAATAATATTGTTGAAAGATGAATGAACATGCAATTGTCCATTAGCATCCACCTTTACATTTCTCTTCTTAGCTGCGACTGTTTTTTTTGCCATATCAACAATTATTATTTAGTAGCTTTTTTCTTATTAGCAACGGTTTTCTTTCTACCCTTACGAGTACGTGCATTGTTTTTAGTGCTTTGACCTCTAACAGGCAAACCGATACGATGACGTACACCACGGTAACAACCAATATCCATTAAGCGCTTAATGTTCAATTGAACTTCAGAACGAAGATCACCTTCTACTTTATACTCTGCACCGATAATCTCACGAATCTTTGCAGCCTGATCATCTGTCCAGTCTTTTACCTTCAGATCTTTGTCTACACCAGCCTTATCTAAAATTTTTGCTGAACTACTACGACCTATTCCATATACATAGGTCAACGCAATCTCACCTCTCTTATTCTGAGGTAAATCTACACCAACTATTCTTATAGCCATATACTAAATTATTTTTTTTGCAAAAATAATAAATTATCCTTGACGTTGTTTATACTTAGGATTTTTCTTGTTAATAACATACAAACGGCCATTACGTCTAACGATCTTACATTCTGGCGTACGTTTCTTTAATGATGCTCTTACTTTCATATCTTATTTTATTTATATCTAAATACAATTCTTCCTTTCGATAAGTCGTAAGGAGACATTTCAACTCTTACTTTATCTCCCGGTAAAATTTTGATGTAATGCATTCGCATCTTACCTGAGATATGAGCAGTAATCTCATGTCCGTTTTCTAATTCAACACGAAACATTGCATTAGACAATGCTTCAACTATAACTCCATCTTGTTCTATTGCAGATTGCTTTGCCATATACTAAATTGCTTTATCTCCTAAAACTTCTTCAATGAATTTAAATGATGAAAGAATATCGGCTTCTCCCGCACCTACTGCAATAGTATGCTCAAAATGTGCGGCACATTTCCGATCTCTTGTTCTCACAGTCCATCCGTCACGCTCCATTATCACTTGCCGGTCACCTTGGGTAATCATAGGCTCAATTGCAATACAAAGTCCTTTCTTTAAAAGCGTGCCATATCCTCTTTTACCATAATTAGGTACCTGCGGATCTTCATGCATTTCTTTACCAATCCCATGGCCAACAAATTCACGCACTACTCCATAAGAATGTGATTCACAATATTGCTGAACAGCATATCCGATATCACCTATTCTCTTACCTTGCACAGCATTCTGAATGCCTATATATAATGCCTCTTTAGTAACTTTCAACAATTTACGAACTTCTTCGTCCACTTCACCTACACAAAACGTATAAGCTGAGTCACCACAAAAACCATTCATATATGTCCCGCAATCCACAGAAATAATATCACCTTCTTTCAAGACAATATCTCCTGGGATACCATGTACTACCTGCTCATTCACAGATGTACATAAAGAACCCGGAAACGGATCACCATACTGATTCGGAAATCCTTTAAAAGTTGGAATAGCCCCATTATCTCTAATAAACTCTTCTGCAACTTTATCCAGTTCTCGGGTAGTAACTCCCGGTTTTACTAATTTGGCAACCTCAGCCAATGTTTTTCCTACAAGCAAGTTACTCTGACGGAGTAGCTCTATTTCATCCTCTGTTTTAAGAAATATCATTTCTATTGAAAGAATTAATATGCAGCTACACCAGCACGTCCCTTAATACGACCCGACTTCAGCAAACCATCATAATGTCTCATCAACAAATGACTTTCAACCTGCTGCAGTGTATCAAGAACCACACCTACAAGAATTAACAAAGATGTACCACCGAAGAATTGAGCGAACTCAGCTTTCACACCAAATACACCAGCAAAAGCAGGCATAATAGCAACCAATGCCAAAAAGAAAGAACCAGGCAATGTAATACGTGACATAATATCGTCAATATATTCAGCTGTTTTCTTTCCAGGCTTGATACCCGGGATGAAACCGTTATTTCTCTTCATATCTTCAGCCATCTGATTCGGATTTATTGTAATTGCAGTATAAAAATACGTAAACAGTATAATCATTACAGCAAAAACAAAATTATACCAGAAGCTCGTATGATCAGTAAATGCACGCACAAAACCACTTACATTATTAGCATTAGAAAAACCAATAAAAGTGATAGGAATAAACATAATTGCCTGAGCAAAAATAATCGGCATTACACCAGCAGCATTCACCTTCAAAGGAATATACTGTCTAGCACCACCATATTGTTTATTACCAACAATTCTTTTCGCGTATTGTACAGGAATCTTTCTTGTACCTTGCACCAAGAGGATTGCAGCTGCAATTACCAACAGCAGGAATACCATTTCAAATAAAAACATGATCATACCACCACCTTTTTCACTCACACGTGAAATAACCTCTTGGAAAAGAGATTGAGGAAGACGGGCAATAATACCAATCAAGATGATAAATGAAATACCGTTACCAATACCTTTATCTGTAATTCTTTCACCAAGCCACAAGATAAACATACTTCCAGCTGCCAAAATAATGGTAGAAGTAACCATGAACAGAGTCCAATCTAATGAAGCATTTAAAGAAGGTCCAGCCTGCATTTTAAGATTGAGCAAATAAGAAGGAGCCTGAACCAATAGGATAAGAATCGTTAAATAACGAGTATACTGGTTCATCTTTCTTCTGCCACTCTCACCTTCGCGTTGCAATTTCTGAAAATACGGAACCGCAATTCCTAACAACTGGATAACGATAGACGCAGAAATATAAGGCATAATTCCTAATGCAAAAATAGATGCATTAGAAAAAGCTCCTCCTGAGAACATGTTTAACAAGGCTAATAGGCCTTCGCTTGTTTGTTGATGCAATTGTGCCAGCATACCAGGATTAATACCAGGTAGCACAACATACGAACCAAAACGGTAAATCGCCACAAACAATATGGTGATGAGGATCCGTTGTCTCAGATCCTCAATTTTCCATATATTCTTTAATGTTTCAATAGCTTTTCTCATTGAATCAGAGTTTTACTACAGTTCCACCTACAGCTTCAATAGCAGCAATAGCACTCTTAGAGAATGCATGAGCCTCTACGTCCAGCTTAGTAGTCAAAGTTCCGTTACCTAATACTTTTACTAACTGATTTGAAGAAATAAATCCAGCTTCAATAAAGTCATTAACGCCCACTTTTTCCAACTTCTTAACTTCAGCTAAGTTTTGAATTGTATCGAGGTTAATAGCCTTGTATTCAACGCGGTTAATATTCTTGAAACCAAATTTAGGTACACGACGTTGAAGAGGCATCTGACCACCTTCAAAACCGACCTTTTTAGAGTATCCGGATCTTGATTTAGCTCCTTTATGACCTCTTGTAGAAGTACCTCCTAAACCAGATCCCGGACCACGTCCGATTCTTTTTCTTGTTTTAGTAGAACCTTCTGCAGGTTTTAAATTACTTAAGTTCATATTGTAATTCGTTTTATTATTCAACAAATAATTACTTAACAATGGTAACCAAGTGTTTTACTTTATCTACCATCCCAAGAATTGAAGGAGTACTTTCGTGTTCAACCACACGGTTCAGTTTACGAAGTCCCAGTGCATCAAGAGTTCTTTTTTGATCAGCCGGAGCACCAATTCTACTTTTAACTTGTTTAATCTTTATAGTTGACATATCTCCTCCTTATCCTCTAAATACTTTTTCAACACTAATACCTCTGTTTTGAGCAACCATTCTTGCATCACGCATTTCGCCCAAAGCCAAAATTGTAGCTTTAACCAAGTTATGCGGATTTGAAGAACCTTTAGATTTTGCCAAAACATCAGTAACACCAACACTTTCCAATACAGCACGCATAGCACCACCAGCTACCACACCTGTACCATGAGATGCCGGTTTAATGAATACTTCAGCACCACCAAACTTTGCCGCTTGTTCGTGAGGAACCGTACCTTTCAAAATCGGAACTCTAGTCAGATTTTTCTTTGCAGATTCAACTCCTTTTGCAATAGCTGCTGTTACCTCACCTGCTTTACCAAGTCCCCAACCAATGATTCCTTCTTCGTTACCTACAACAACAATTGCAGAGAAACTAAAAGTTCTACCACCTTTGGTAACTTTAGTAACACGATTGATAGCAACAAGTCTATCTTTTAGTTCTATATCGTTAGATATCTTAACTCTATTATTAACTCCTGCCATAATGATTAAAATTTAAGTCCACCGTTACGAGCAGCATCAGCTACTTCTTTTACTCTCCCATGATACAAGTAACCATTACGGTCGAAAACAACAGTTGTAATACCTGCTTCCTGAGCTTTCTTAGCAATCATTTCTCCAACCTTAGCTGCTTGCTCTTTTTTAGGTAACTTTTCAGTCATACCCAGAGACGAAGCAGCAGCCAATGTCTTACCAGACAAATCGTCGATAATCTGGACGTAGATTTGCTTGTTACTTCTAAATACACTCATACGCGGACGTTCAGTAGTACCTGACACTTTATTGCGTACTCTATATTTGATCTTAATTCGTCTTTCTATTTTTGTTGTCATGATGATATAAATTTATTTAATTTACTTAGCGCCGGCTGATTTACCAGACTTTCTGCGAATCTCTTCGCCAACAAACTTAATACCTTTACCTTTATACGGTTCAGGTTTACGGAAAGAACGTATTTTAGAGCAAACTTGACCAAGCAATTGTTTATCACAAGACTCTAAGATAATAAGAGGATTCTTATTTCTTTCAGATTTTGTTTCAACTTTAATTTCAGAAGGCAACTGTATAAAGATATTATGAGTATAACCTAAGGCTAATTCAATAATATTTCCTTGGTTAGAAGCACGATATCCAACACCAACAAGTTCCAATTCTTTTTTATACCCCTCAGATACGCCCACAACCATGTTATGAACTAATGAACGATATAAACCATGGAAAGCATGCTTTTGCTTTGGATTATCAAGCATTGCGTTTTCGTTTTCACTTAAAGTTACGTGTCCATCTTCAATAGAAATATTGATAGCAGGATTCACATATTGGCTAAGTTCGCCTTTTGGTCCCTTTACGGTAACCACATCATCCTTCAGAGTAACTGTTACTCCCGCAGGGATACTAATGGGTAATTTTCCTATTCTTGACATTGCTTTTTCCTCCTATTAATATACATAACACAATACCTCACCACCGATTTTCAATTCAGCAGCTTCTTTGTTTGTCATTACACCTTTGGAAGTAGATATTATAGCAATACCCAGACCATTAATAACACGCGGCATATCTTTATAACCAGTATACTGACGCATACCTGGAGAAGATATTCTTTCAAGTTTCTTGATTGCGTTAACCTTGTTAACTGAATCATACTTTAAGGCAACTTTTATAGTTCCCTGAGGACCATCTTCTACAAACTTATAATTAAGGATGTAGCCTTTTTCAAAAAGAATCTTAGTGATTTCTTTTTTCAAATTTGAAGCAGGAACTTCTACTACTCTATGCTTTGCTTGAATAGCGTTCCGCAACCTCGTCAAATAATCTGCTATTGGATCAGTCATATAAAAAATAATTAAATTAATCAGGCCTTCCCTGACAATATTTAAACAATAAAATTACCAGCTTGCTTTTTTAACACCTGGAATAAGCCCGTTAGATGCCATTTCGCGGAACTGGATTCTTGAAATACCAAACTGACGGATATATCCTTTAGGACGACCTGTCAATTTGCAGCGATTGTGCAAACGCACAGGTGAAGCATTCTTAGGCAGTGCCTGCAAAGCTTCATAATCACCTTCTTTCTTCAGTTGAGCTCTTCTCTCGGCATATTTGGCTACTAATTTAGCACGCTTTACTTCGCGTGCTTTCATTGATTCCTTTGCCATAATTTATCAGTCTTTTTTAGCGTTTTTAAACGGTAAACCGAATTCTTTCAACAAGGCATAACCTTCTTCATCTGTCTGTGCAGAAGTTACAAAGGTAATATTCATTCCGAGAATTCTTGTAATACTATCGATATTAATTTCAGGGAAAATTATTTGTTCCTGAATACCAAGGGTATAGTTACCCTTACCATCGAATTTACTCTCAATACCTTTGAAGTCACGAATACGTGGCAAAGCTACACGAACTAATTTTTCAAGAAATTCGTACATTCTTTCACGACGCAATGTTACCATTACTCCAATTGGCATTTTCTTACGCAATTTGAAGTTAGCAATATCTTTACGAGAGATAGTTGCTACGGCTTTCTGACCAGTAATAGCAGTTAATTCATTAATTGCTACTTCAATAATCTTCTTATCAGCAACAGCCATACCTAAACCCTGATTGATAACAATCTTCTTAAGTACGGGCACCTGCATTGTTGAAGAATACTGGAATTGCGACTTCAGTGCAGGCGAAATACGCTCTGCATATTCTTTTTTAAGGCTTGCAGTATTACTCATTACTTAATCTCCTCTCCTGATTTTTTAGAATAACGCACTAAAGTTCTTTTACCTTCCAAAGAACTCTCTTTTCTACCAACACGCGTTGCTTTACCAGTTTTTGGATCAACCGGATTCAAGTTTGAAATGTGAATAGAAGCTTCCTGCTTAACTATACCACCTTGTGGGTTCTTTGCATTAGGTTTTGTGCTTTTAGATACCATGTTAATACCTTCAACTATTGCACGTCCTTCTTTAACAAGAACCTTCAACACACGACCAGTTTTACCTTTGTCTTCACCAGCATTTACGTAAACTGTATCGCCTTTTTTAATATGTAATTTACTCATTACTTAAATCTTTTACAAAATTAAAGTACCTCAGGCGCAAGTGACACAACTTTCATGTTCGTAGCACGAAGTTCACGAGCTACCGGACCGAAAATACGACTACCTCTAATTTCACCTGCATTATTTAACAAAATGCAAGCATTATCATCAAAACGTATATAAGAACCATCGGGACGACGGATTTCTTTCTTAGTACGTACGATCAAAGCTTTGGACACTGCACCTTTTTTAATATCACCCGAGGGAATGACGCTCTTTACAGAAACGACAATAACGTCCCCTACTGAAGCATAGCGACGTCTTGTACCACCCAAAACACGGATACAAAGAGCTTCTTTAGCTCCACTATTATCGCATACTGTAAGTCTGGATTCTACTTGTATCATAATTACTTAGCTCTTTCAATTATTTCTACTAATCTCCATCTCTTAGTCTTGCTCAAAGGACGAGTTTCCATGATGCTTACTGTATCACCTACATTGCATTCATTCTTTTCATCATGAGCATGGTACTTCTTCGTTTTGCTAACGAACTTACCATATATAGGGTGTTTTTCCTTGAATTTGGCAGCAACGGTAATGGTCTTATCCATTTTATTGCTCAACACAATCCCTGTTCTTTCTTTTCTTAAATTTCTTGCTTCCATCGAGCTGATCATTTATTGTTAAGTTCTCTTTCGCGCAACTCAGTTTTCATACGCGCAATTGTCCTGCGTAACTGTTTAATTAGCGCAGGATTTTCCAAAGGAGAAATAGAGTGGTTGATAACCATTTGGTTATAATTAACTACTTCTGCTTCTACTCTTTCTACTAAATCACTAGTAGACATTTCTTTAATTTCTGCAATTTTCATAAACATTACGCATTTTGATTTTGAATATCATAATCACGTCTCACTACAAATTTAGTAGTGATAGGAAGTTTTTGAGCAGCTAAGCGAAGAGCTTCTTTAGCGATTTCGTAAGAAACACCTTCTGCTTCAATAATAATTCTACCCGGAGTAACAGGAGCTACGAATCCTTCGGGAGCACCTTTACCCTTACCCATACGCACATCTGCAGGTTTTCTGGTAATAGGTTTATCCGGGAAGATACGAATCCAAATTTGTCCCTGACGTTGCATATATCTTGTTACTGCAATACGAGCAGCTTCAATCTGACGGCCTGTGATCCATTTTGTTTCCAAAGCCTTAATTCCAAAAGAACCAAAAGCGAGCTGGTTACCTCTCTGAGCATTACCTTTTGCCCGGCCCTTCTGTTGTCTTCTGAATTTTGTCTTTTTCGGTTGTAACATAGTTTCCTAAAATTCAAATTCGTTTAGCGATTATTTTTCTTTCTTTTGAAGTTCTTTCCGCCGCCGTTGTTTCCACTATTGTTTCCACGACCACTTTCTTTGCTTTGTGTAAAGTTCGGAGCCAATTCTCTCTTACCAAATACTTCACCTCTACAAATCCAAACTTTAATACCAAGAAGACCTACTTTTGTCAATGCTTCAGCATGGCAATAGTCTATGTCTGCTCTAAAAGTATGCAACGGAGTTCTTCCTTCCTTATACATTTCAGAACGAGCCATTTCAGCTCCATTCAAACGTCCTGAAATCTGAATTTTGATACCCTCAGCACCCATACGCATAGTATTTGCGATAGCCATTTTAATGGCACGGCGATAGGCAATTTTACCTTCTACTTGACGAGCGATGTTATTTGCAACAATCACAGCATCCAGTTCCGGTCTTTTTACTTCAAAGATATTAATTTGAATATCTTTGTCGGTAACCTTCTTCAACTCTTCTTTCAACTTATCAACTTCCTGGCCACCTTTACCGATGATAATACCTGGACGAGCAGTGCAAACAGTAATAGTAACGAGCTTCAACGTACGTTCAATTACGATTCTTGAAACACTTGCCTTTGCAAGTCTTGCATTAAGATATTTACGGATCTTGCTATCTTCCAGCAAAGAATCACCGTAATCATTTCCACCATACCAGTTAGAATCCCATCCTCTGATAATTCCTAAACGGTTGCTTATTGGATTAACTTTTTGTCCCATCTACCTTAATTTTGATCTTCGTTATTACTCTTAGAATCAACGAACAATGTTACATGATTTGAACGTTTACGAATTCTGTAACCTCTTCCCTGTGGAGCTGGTCTCATTCTTTTAAGTGTAGCACCACCATCAACAAAAATCTTAGTTACAAATAATTCACCGCTTTCAGCTTTACGTTCGTTTTTCTGCTCCCAGTTAGCTATTGCAGAGCGTAGCAACTTCTCCACTCTCGCAGCAGCTTCTTTTGAAGAAAACTTCAAAACGCCAAGTGCTCTGTTCACTTCCATCCCGCGAATCATGTCAGCCACGAGACGCATTTTGCGAGGAGAAGTAGGAACATTTTGCAATTTAGCAAAATACATGGTCTTAAGGGCTTCTTTTCTTTTTTCAGCCGATATTTTTTTTCTTGCTCCCATTATATTTATTACTTTATTATTTCAGATAAATCCTGTTATTTTTTCTTATTACCAGCGTGTCCTCTGAAAGTACGAGTTGGAGCGAATTCACCCAACTTGTGACCTACCATATTTTCGGTAACGTATACAGGAATAAATTTATTTCCGTTATGAACTGCAACTGTATGGCCTACGAAATCAGGCGAAATCATTGAAGCTCTGGCCCAAGTCTTAACAACAACTTTCTTGCCCGATTCATTCATAGCAAGAACTTTCTTCTCAAGCTTTACGTTAATATACGGACCTTTTTTTAATGAACGACTCATAGTTTACTCAATTAATCAGATTACTTCTTTCTTCTCTCAATAATATACTTAGACGATTGTTTCTTAGGAGCTCTAGTCTTAAGTCCCTTAGCATACAATCCCTTACGAGATCTCGGGTGTCCTCCGGAAGCACGTCCTTCACCACCACCCATTGGGTGATCAACCGGGTTCATTACAACACCACGGTTACGAGGACGACGACCCTGCCAACGAGAGCGTCCTGCCTTACCTGAGCTTTCCAATCCATGATCTGAGTTACCTACACTACCGACAGTAGCTTTACAAGTGCTAAGTATTTGTCTAACTTCACCTGAAGGTAACTTAATAACACAATATTTACCTTCTCTTGAAGTCAACTGAGCAAAATTACCAGCCGAACGAACGAGAGCAGCACCCTGTCCCGGACGTAATTCAATATTATGAATTACAGTACCGACCGGAATATTCTGAAGAGGAAGTGCATTACCAATCTCTGGCGCTGCATTTTCACCTGACATCAAAGTCGCACCAACTTGCAATCCATTGGGAGCAATAATATATCTTTTTTCACCATCAGCATAATATAACAAAGCAATACGAGCCGAACGATTCGGATCGTACTCAATAGTCTTTACAACTGCTGGAACACCATCTTTATTTCTCTTGAAATCGACAATTCTGATCACTTTTCTGTGGCCACCACCAATGTAGCGCATTGTCATCTTACCTTCGCTGTTGCGACCGCCAGATGATTTCTTACCATATACAAGCGACTTTTCTGGTACTGATGCAGTAATTTCCTCGAAAGTACCAATAATCTTATGTCTTTGCCCCGGTGTTGTGGGCTTAAATTTACGTACTGCCATTTTTATTAAATATTGCTATAAAAATCAATAGTATCTCCATCTTTCAGTGTTACGATAGCTTTCTTATAAGCATTCGTACGACCATTGATGATACCTGCTTTTGTATAACGGCTTTTATTTTTGCCTGCATACTTCACAGTATTCACATCAACCACTGTAACATTATAAAGGGCTTCAACTTCGCTCTTAATTTCCAGTTTATTAGCTTCAGGACGTACAATAAAGCCGAAACGATTCAGCTTATCAGTTATTGCAGTCATTTTTTCTGTCACCAACGGTTTAATAATAATTCCCATTATTTAAGCCTCCTTTTTAAATTAAGATATTGTCAATAGCCTTCAAAGAGTTTTCAGTAAGTACAACAACCCCAGCATTCAATACTCTGTAAGTATTTAATCCTGAGATAGTCTGCACGTTAGCTTTCTCCACGTTACGAGCTGACAAATATACGTTTTTATTTGCTTCTGGTAAAATCATAAGCAGCTTTTTATCAGAAACTTTAAGATTTTTTGTCAAAGCAATGAAATCCTTTGTCTTAGGAGCTTCAAAAACGAAGTCTTCAACAATAACAATTGCATTGTTCTGCGCTTTATAAGACAAAGCTGACTTACGAGCCAATGTCTTAACTTTTTTATTCAACTTGAAATAGTAGTCTCTTGGTTTTGGTCCAAATACACGTCCACCACCAACAAGTACCGGAGAGTTCATGTCACCACGACGCGCACCACCGCCACCTTTTTGGCGGCCGATCTTACGAGTAGAACCACTGATCTCACTTCTTTCTTTTGACTTATGAGTACCCTGACGCTGGTTAGCCATAAATTGCTTTACGTCCAAATAGATAGCGTGGTCATTGGGCTCAATTCCGAAGATAGATTCGTTTAACGTAACCTTTCTCCCAGTGTCTTCACCTTTAATGTTATATACGTTAACTTCCATTATTTCTCAATTATTACGATTGAACCTTTGCAACCAGGGACAGAACCTTTAATCAAAAGAAGGTTGTGTTCCGCGATTACTTTTAATACCTGCAAGTTTTGAACGGTAACTCTGTCACCACCCATTTGTCCACCCATACGCATTCCTTTGAATACTTTTGCCGGGTAAGAACAAGCACCGATAGATCCCGGTTTACGGGCACGATTGTGCTGACCATGAGTAGCCTGACCTACACCACCAAAGCCATGTCTTTTAACAACGCCTTGGAAACCTTTACCTTTAGAAGTTCCAACAACATCAACAAATTCTACGCCTTCGAACATCTCTACAGTAACTGCATCACCCAGATTTAACTCATTTTCAAATTCTTTGAACTCGGCCAAGTGTCTCTTCGGTGTTACTCCAGCTCTTTTAAAGTGACCCATCAACGGCTTAGTTGTATGTTTTTCCTTTTTATCCTGGAAACCCAACTGAACAGCTTTATAGCCATCTTTTTCTACGGTCTTAACCTGAGTAACAACACAAGGACCTGCTTCGATAACAGTGCATGGTACATTTTTACCATCAGCACTGAAAACGGATGTCATTCCGATTTTTTTTCCTAATAATCCTGGCATTTCACTAAATTTTAATTATCAAACTTTAATTTCTACTTCTACACCACTCGGTAACTCTAACTTCATCAGAGCATCTACAGTCTTAGCTGTTGAACTATAGATATCGATCAATCTCTTATAAGAAGAGAGTTCGAACTGTTCACGAGACTTCTTATTAACGAAAGTCGAACGGTTCACAGTAAAAATACGCTTGTGCGTAGGAAGGGGTATAGGACCGCTAACAATAGCACCTGTAGCCTTCACTGTTCTCACGATCTTCTCAGCTGATTTGTCAACCAAGTTGTGGTCATAAGATTTTAGTTTAATTCTAATTTTCTGACTCATTGTTTTTTTTGTAATTAATAAATATATAAATAAGATAAAGCGGCAGGCTAAGAGTCATTCGCTAGCCTGCTGCTTCAGATATTTTATTAGAGTAGATCAGCACGTCCTTTCACTTCTTCCAATACTGCCTTAGCAATAGAGTTAGAAACCTGAGAGTGATGAGAGTACACCATTGATGAGGTTGCGCGACCAGAAGTAATAGTACGCAACGCTGTTACGTAACCAAACATCTCTGCCAACGGAACCATTGCCTTAACGATACGGGCACCTGAACGGCTTGATTCCATACCTTCAACCTGACCACGACGCTTATTCAAGTCACCAATAACATCACCCATATTTTCTTCAGGAGTTACAACCTCTAGTTTCATTATAGGTTCCATTAAAACAGGACCTGCTTTAGCACATGCATTTTTATATGCCTGAATAGCACAGATTTCAAATGACAACTGATCTGAGTCAACCGGGTGGAACGAACCATCAATCAAAGTTACTTTCAGTGAATCAAGCGGATAACCTGCCAATACACCATTTTTCATTGCAGTTGCAAAACCTTTCTGTACTGAAGGAATAAACTCCTTAGGAATATTACCTCCCTTGACTTCGTCAACAAACTGCAAGCCACCTTCTACAAAACTTTCGTCTACCGGGCCAATGTTAACAATGATATCTGCAAACTTACCACGACCACCAGACTGTTTCTTATAAACTTCACGCAAGTTAACCGTTTTAGTGATTGCCTCTTTGTAGTTCACCTGAGGTTTGCCCTGATTACATTCTACTTTAAACTCACGTTTCAAACGGTCAATAATAATATCCAAGTGAAGCTCACCCATACCAGAAATAACCGTCTGTCCTGTTTGTTCGTCAGTTTTCACTGTAAATGTAGGATCTTCTTCAGCCAATTTTGCCAATCCATTAGAAAGTTTATCCATATCTTTCTGAGTCTTAGGCTCTACCGCAATACCAATTACCGGTTCTGGGAAATCCATAGATTCAAGTACAATAGGAGCTGTTTCATCACACAATGTATCACCAGTGTGAATATCTTTAAAACCTACACCAGCACCAATATCACCAGCGCCAATTACCTCTACAGGATTCTGCTTATTAGAATGCATCTGGAACAAACGGGAAACACGCTCTTTCTTTCCAGAACGAGAGTTATAAATGTAAGAACCTGCTTCAATTTTACCTGAATACACACGGAAGAAAGTTAAGCGACCTACGTACGGGTCTGTTGCAATCTTAAATGCCAAAGCCGAAGTTTTTTCATCTTCACTTGGTTTACGATCTTCTTCAGCACCAGTATTAGGATTTGTGCCAATTACATTCTCTGTATCCAAAGGAGAAGGCAAGAAAGCACAAACATAATCCAACAATGTTTGTACACCTTTATTCTTAAATGAAGAGCCACAAAGCATAGGCACAACAGCCATCTGAACGGTTGCGTTGCGAAGAGCTCTCAATATTTCTTCTTCTGTAATAGTAGAAGGATCATCGAAATATTTCTCCATCAAAGCATCATCAAACTCTGCTACCTTTTCCAACATTTTATCTCTCCACTCCTGAGCTTCATCTACAAGGTTAGCCGGTATTTCTTCTACTGTATAATCAGCGCCCATTGTCTCATCATGCCAATAGATCGCTTTCATCTTAATAAGATCTACCAAGCCTTTGAAAGACTCTTCTGCTCCGATAGGAATAACAACCGGACACGGATTAGCCCCCAAAACAGATTTCATCTGGCTCACTACATCAAAGAAGTTAGCACCAGAACGGTCCATTTTATTCACATATGCAATACGTGGTACATTATATTTATCAGCCTGACGCCACACTGTTTCCGACTGAGGCTCCACACCACCTACTGCACAGTAAGCAGCTACAGCGCCGTCAAGTACACGCAATGAACGCTCTACTTCAGCAGTAAAGTCAACGTGTCCCGGAGTATCAATCAAGTTGATTTTATACGTATTATCAGCATATTTCCATCTTGTAGTTGTAGCAGCAGATGTAATAGTGATACCACGTTCCTGCTCCTGAGCCATCCAGTCCATTGTAGCAGCACCATCATGTACCTCACCAATTTTGTGAGTCAATCCGGTATAGAACAGGATACGTTCAGAAGTAGTAGTTTTTCCGGCATCGATGTGAGCCATGATACCGATATTACGAGTTAAATGTAAATCATTCTTAGCCATTTTCTTCTTCCTTTACTTTTTAGTTTTTAATCTCATTTTGACATCCTCAACACAAGAGTGCATTAGAATCTGAAATGAGCGAACGCACGGTTAGCTTCCGCCATTCTGTGCATATCTTCTTTACGTTTGTAAGCACCACCTTGCTCATTGAATGCATCCATGATTTCGGCAGCCAATTTATCAGCCATTGATTTACCACCTCTTTTACGAGCAAAAAGAATCAGATTCTTCATTGAGATAGACTCTTTACGATCCGGGCGAATTTCTGTAGGAACCTGGAAAGTAGCACCACCTACACGGCGAGACTTAACTTCCACTTGCGGAGTCACGTTATCCAACGCTTTTTTCCAAATTTCAAGAGCAGATTTTTCCTCGTTAGGAAGTTTTGTTTTAACTGTTTCTAAAGCAGCGTAAAAAATTTCGTAAGATGTATTTTTCTTTCCATCATACATCAAGTGATTTACGAATTTTGAAACCTTTTGGTCATTGTACACGGGATCCGGAAGGATAACGCGTTTTTTGGGTTTAGCTTTTCTCATTTGTTTGAAAAATAATGTTTTTGTTTTTGGTTGTCTATTCTTGACATCTTCAATTCTCCCACCGGAAAATTTACTCAACCTTTATAGCTTATTCCAACAAACTAAAACGAAAGTTATTACTTTAAATAGTTGATCTTAGATCGATTTATTTTTTCTTTCCCTTTGCAGGAGCTGCAGCTTGTCCCGGTTTCGGACGTTTAGCACCATACTTAGAACGTCTTTGAGTACGTCCGGCTACACCTGCTGTATCAAGGGTTCCACGAACGATATGATAACGCACACCCGGAAGGTCTTTTACACGTCCACCGCGTACCAATACGATTGAGTGTTCCTGCAAGTTGTGTCCTTCTCCCGGAATGTATGAGTTAACCTCTTTTTGGTTAGTCAAACGTACACGGGCAACTTTACGCATTGCAGAGTTAGGTTTCTTCGGAGTGGTTGTATACACTCTCACGCAAACGCCACGTCTTTGAGGACATGAATCGAGGGCCGGAGATTTACTTTTCTCCACCAGCACTTCGCGTCCTTTTCTTACTAATTGCTGAATTGTAGGCATTTCAAATTGTTTTTAATTTATATTATTGTTATATTAATTTCGTAACTATACATTTTGGGCTGCAAAAATACGAATAATATTTGAATAATCAATGCACTACCTCTTTTTTTTCATTTTTAACCCTTTATATTACTCTCAGGCTTCACCTTTTACAGCCATTGGGGGTAAAGATTGTTCATCAGCCAATCGTACAGGTCCAAACACACGTTCATATTTTGCAATATTTTCTTCCAAAGCACGAAGCAAGCGCTTGGCATGTTCAGGTGCTAAAATAATCCGCGACTGAACACCAGCCTTAGGTACTCCCGGCATAACTCGTATAAAATCAAGTATAAATTCCGAACTGGAATGAGTAATAATAGCCAGGTTAGCATAGGTTCCCTGTGCAACATCTTCTTTTAGCTCAATCTGTAATTGATTGTTAGGATTCTGTTCTTCCATGTTTCAACAATGTTATAAAATTAAATATATATTCTAAGTCTACCAGCAAAAATTATTCAGTCTCTTTGTCATAAGAAAGAAGGAGGCATTTCATAACCGGAAGACGGATGTTTTCCTATTAAAAGATTCTATTTCTCTTTACAAATTTACAATAATCCGAATAGGAAGCAAAGATTTTATCCTGTTATTTCCAGATTATAAATTTACCTGCAACAAATTAAAGAAAGTTTTGAAAAAATCCAGATTAAATCACAGCCACTACCCAGAAAGATAGAACTACTCAAAACAAATCTTACTGAAACATTCAAAACCAAAATACAAAAAAGGAGCAATTACCTTTATGGCAATCACTCCTCTTTACTATAGTCAATTGAATTGTATTATTCTACTTCATTATAATCAAGTACCGTTTTCTTATTAGCTAAGATACGATCATACTCTTCCTTTGAACCAACAATAACCTTATCAAACTCACGCTGACCTGTACCGGCAGGAATTAAATGACCACAAATCACATTTTCCTTCATACCTTCAAGCTTATCAATCTTGCCATTTATAGCAGCTTCATTCAATACTTTCGTTGTTTCCTGGAAAGATGCGGCTGACATAAAGCTGGAAGTTTGCAAAGCGGCACGTGTAATACCCTGAAGAATCTGAGTAGAAGTAGCAGCAATAGCATCACGTACTTCAACTGGCTTCAAGTCACGACGTTTCAGCATACTGTTTTCATCACGCAGCTTACGTGCAGTTACTATCTGTCCTGGCTGCATTGTCTGAGAATCACCAGCATCTACAACAACCTTTTTGCCCCAGATACGATCATTCTCTTCCATAAACTCAAGTTTGTCAACAACCTGCTGTTCAAGGAAACGAGTATCTCCCGGTTCGTCAATTTCAACTTTACGCATCATCTGACGAACAATAATTTCAAAGTGTTTATCGTTAATTTTCACACCTTGCAAACGGTATACATCCTGAACTTCATTCACAATATATTCCTGTACTGCTGTCGGACCTTTAATAGCCAAAATATCAGCTGGAGTAGTAGCACCATCTGACAACGGAGTACCAGCACGAACATAGTCATTCTCCTGCACCAGAATCTGCTTAGATAAGTTAACCAGATATTTTTTAACCTCACCGGTTTTGGATGTAACCACAATTTCACGATTACCACGTTTAATTTTACCCATAGTAACCTCACCATCAATTTCCGATACAACAGCCGGATTCGACGGATTACGTGCTTCGAACAGTTCAGTAACACGAGGAAGACCACCAGTGATATCACCAGCCTTACCTACCGCACGCGGTATCTTCACAATAACCTCACCGGCTTTCACCTTCTGGCCATTCTCAATGATAACGTGTCCACCCACAGGCAAGTTGTAAGTACGTATCAAATCACCGTCTTCAGTAAGAATATGAACAGAAGGTACCTTCGTCTTGTCTTTAGACTCTATAATGATAATTTCACGAAGTCCAGTTGCTTCATCCGATTCAACCTTATAAGTGACATTCTCAACAACACTCTCAAATTCAATCTTACCAGTAGCCTCAGTGATAATAACAGCGTTGAACGGATCCCACTTAGCAATAAGCTTACCTTTCTCAACCACTTCTCCATCAGCCACATACAATGTAGAGCCATAAGGTACATTGTGAGTAGACAAAACTATATTCGTATTAACATCCACGAAACGCACTTCAGCCAAACGACCTACTACTACTTTCGCAGCTTCACCGGTTTCATCAACAACGTCTACAGTACGGAGTTCTTCAAACTCCAGACGAGCTGCATTCTTAGCTACAATACTTGCATTGGCTGCAATATTAGCAGCAGTACCACCGGCATGGAAGGTACGCAAAGTCAGCTGTGTACCCGGTTCACCAATTGACTGGGCAGCGATTACACCAACAGCCTCGCCTTTTTGAACCATACGGCTGGTTGCAAGATTACGTCCGTAACACTTAGCACATACACCTTTTTTAGATTCACAAGTCAATACCGAACGGATTTCAACACTCTCAATCGGAGATTCCTGAATCTTCTTAGCAATGTCTTCTGTTATTTCTTCCCCACCTGAAACAAGCAATTCACCTGTTGTAGGATGGATAATATCATGCACGGATACACGACCAAGAATACGTTCATATAGAGTTGCAATAACTTCATCGTTATTCTTCAAGTCTGTACAAACCAGTCCACGAAGTGTACCACAGTCCTCTTCATTAATAATCACATCATGTGAAACGTCCACCAGACGACGAGTCAGATATCCTGCATCGGCAGTCTTTAACGCAGTATCAGCCAAACCTTTACGAGCACCATGGGTAGAGATAAAATACTCCAACACCGAAAGTCCTTCTTTAAAGTTCGATAAGATTGGGTTTTCAATAATCTGTCCACCTTCTGCACCGGCCTTCTGCGGTTTAGCCATCAAACCACGCATACCCGACAGCTGACGAATCTGTTCTTTAGAACCACGCGCACCAGAATCAAGCATCATATATACAGAATTAAAGCCTTGGTCATCTGAAGAAATAGTCTTCATCAAGATGTTAGACAGTTCTGAGTTAACATGTGTCCAGATATCGATCACCTGGTTATAACGTTCATTATTGGTGATGAAACCCATATTATAGTTGTTGATCACCTGCTCTACTTCGTCATAACCTTTTTGAACCAATACCTCTTTCTCTTTCGGGATAATAATATCACCTAAGTTAAATGACAAACCACCCTTAAAGGCCATCTGGTAACCAAGATTTTTAATTCCATCAAGGAAATCAGCAGCTTTCGCCACACCGCATACCTTAATTACATCACTAATGATGTCACGGAGTGATTTTTTAGAGATAATGGTATTAATATAACCAGCTTCAGGTGGAACAATCTCGTTAACAATAACACGCCCAACCGAAGTCTCACGCATCACATCTATAATATTACCGTTTTCGTCAACATCCTTTACGATTACTTTCACCGGGGCATGAATATCAACCTTACCTTCATTGTAAGCAATCAATGCTTCTTCCGGACCATAGAAAGTCAAACCTTCCCCTTTAGCTCCCGTACGCAACTTAGTTATGTAATACAAACCAAGTACCATATCCTGTGCAGGTACCGTAATAGGAGCACCATTAGCCGGATTCAAAATATTATGCGACTGAAGCATCAACATTTGTGCTTCAAGAATAGCTTCATTACTCAAAGGCAAGTGCACAGCCATCTGGTCACCATCAAAGTCTGCATTGAACGCCGTACAAGCAAGTGGATGCAACTGAATAGCTTTACCTTCGATCATCTTCGGCTGAAAAGCCTGAATACCCAAACGGTGAAGAGTCGGTGCACGGTTCAACAGCACAGGGTGTCCTTTCATTACATGCTCAAGAATATCCCAGATCACAGGTTCCTTACGGTCTACAATCTTCTTCGCTGATTTCACAGTCTTCACAATGCCGCGTTCGATCAACTTACGAATGATAAACGGTTTATAAAGTTCGGCAGCCATCAATTTAGGAATACCACACTCACCCATTTTCAACTCAGGACCTACAACGATAACCGAACGAGCTGAATAGTCAACACGTTTACCAAGTAAGTTTTGACGAAAACGTCCCTGTTTACCTTTCAAACTATCAGATAATGATTTCAATGGACGATTAGCATCCGTCTTAACAGCACTTGATTTACGTGAGTTATCAAACAATGAATCAACAGATTCCTGAAGCATACGTTTTTCATTACGTAAAATTACTTCCGGAGCCTTGATTTCAATCAAACGTTTCAAACGATTGTTACGGATAATTACGCGACGATAAAGGTCGTTCAAATCCGATGTAGCGAAACGACCACCATCCAACGGTACTAATGGGCGAAGTTCAGGAGGAATAACCGGTACAATACGCACGATCATCCATTCCGGCTTATTACGTCCACGAGATGCACGGAAGGACTCCACTACCTGCAAACGTTTCAGAGCCTCATTTTTACGCTGCTGTGAAGCATCATTTCCGGCGCGATGACGCAACTCGTATGATAATGCATCCAGGTCAAGACGTGCCAGAAGATCATAAATAGCCTCTGCACCCATCTTAGCAATAAACTTATTCGGATCTGTATCTTCCAGATACTGATTATCTTTCGGAAGTGTATCCAGAATATCCAGATATTCTTCTTCTGAAAGCAAATCAAATTCAGCTACACCGTCTTCAGCTTTAACACCTGGCTGAATCACAACGTAACGCTCGTAATAAATAATAGAATCCAGCTTCTTGGTAGGCAAACCCAACAAGTAACCGATCTTATTAGGAAGTGAACGGAAATACCAGATGTGTGCCACCGGCACTACCAGCTGAATATGTCCCATACGTTCACGACGTACTTTCTTTTCAGTAACTTCTACACCACAACGGTCGCAGACGATACCTTTATAACGGATACGTTTATACTTACCGCAATGGCACTCATAATCCTTAATAGGACCAAAGATACGCTCACAAAACAAACCGTCACGTTCAGGCTTGTAAGTACGATAATTAATGGTTTCAGGCTTTAATACTTCACCACTCGAATTCTCTAAGATTTCTTCCGGAGAAGCCAAACCGATAGAGATTTTCGAGAAATTGCTCTTCGTCTTATTTTCTTTTCTAAAAGCCATACTCTTATATTAGTTGAAAATTGAAAGTTAAAAGTCGAAAGTTGAAGTTTGATAATTGAAAGCAGAGAGTAATAAAACTTTCAACTTTCAATTATCAACTTTCAACTAAAATAATTATTCCAGATTAATACTTAGTCCCAAACCTCTCAATTCGTGCAACAACACATTTAGAGATTCCGGGATACCAGGTTGTGGCATAGGTTCACCCTTAACGATTGCTTCGTAAGCTTTAGAACGTCCCACAACATCATCTGATTTAATTGTTAATATTTCCTGAAGAATGTGTGCAGCACCGAAACCTTCGAGTGCCCAAACCTCCATTTCTCCGAAACGCTGACCACCAAACTGAGCTTTACCACCAAGTGGCTGCTGAGTAATAAGTGAGTACGGACCGATAGAACGAGCATGCATTTTATCTTCAACCATGTGTCCCAATTTCAACATATAGGTTACCCCCACAGTTGCTGCCTGGTCAAATTTCTCACCCGTACCACCATCGCAAAGATAAGTCTTGCAATAACGTGGCAACCCTGCCTTGTCTGTCCACTGATCCAGATCTTCCATGGTAGCACCATCGAAAATAGGAGTGGCAAACTTAACGCCGAGCGTCTTTCCAGCACGACCAAGAACAGCTTCAAAAATCTGTCCGATGTTCATACGTGAAGGCACACCCAATGGGTTCAAAACAATATCAACCGGAGTTCCATCTTCAAGGAACGGCATATCTTCCTGACGAACAACACGGGAAACAATACCTTTGTTACCGTGACGACCTGCCATCTTATCACCAACACCGATCTTACGTTTTTTAGCAATATATACTTTCGCCATCTGAATGATACCTGCAGGAAGTTCATCACCAATAGTGATAGCAAACTTCTTACGCTTCAATTCTGCATCAAGCTCTTTATACTTCTTGATATAGTTCATCACCAAATCACGAATCATACCATTGATATGTTCATCATTCGTCCAATTACTTAACTGGATAGATGTAAAGTCGAGCGAATCAAAATCAGATACATTAAATTTGGAACCCTTTGCAATAACTTCAGCTCCCAAATAATCCTTTACCCCTTGTGAAACTTTACCTTCAGTCAACGTCATTAGCTTCTTCACAAGAATACGTTTCAAATCTGAAGCTTTTCCTTCAAACTCATCATCTATCTTCGGAAGCAAAGCTTTATCCGCCAACTTAGAACTACGGTTCTTGATTACACGTGAGAAGAGTTTCTTGTCAATAACCACGCCCTTCAATGAAGGAGAAGCTTTTAAAGAAGCATCTTTCACATCACCGGCTTTATCACCAAAGATAGCACGAAGCAATTTCTCCTCCGGCGAAGGATCAGACTCACCCTTCGGAGTGATTTTACCAATCATGATATCTCCCGGCTGAATACGCGCGCCAATACGCACAATACCGTTTTCATCAAGGTCTTTAGTGGCTTCTTCACTTACATTAGGAATATCAGAAGTCAATTCTTCCATTCCGCGTTTTGTTTCGCGAACCTCTAACGAGTATTCTTCAACATGTACAGAAGTGAGCAAGTCCTCACGAACAACACGTTCGTTCAATACAATAGCATCTTCATAGTTATATCCCTTCCATGGCATATATGCAACGAGCAAATTCTTACCCAATGCCAATTCACCATTTTCAGTAGAATAACCTTCTGTCAAGATTTGACCTTTTGTTACCCGATCACCTCTATTACAGATCGGACGAAGGTCAATTGTCATATTTTGGTTGGTCTTACGGAATTTAGGAATTCTATATTCCTTCAGAGCTGATTCAAAGCTTACAAATTCCTCGTCTTCAGTACGATCATACAAAATACGAATGGTAGTAGCATCAACATAATCAATTACACCATCACCTTCCGCAGTTATCTGCGTACGTGAGTCTCTAACCAGCTGACGTTCGATACCAGTACCTACAATAGGAGCTTCACTTCTCAACAAAGGAACTGCCTGACGCATCATGTTTGATCCCATCAATGCACGGTTAGCATCGTCGTGTTCCAGAAACGGAATCAAAGAAGCTGCGATAGAAGCAATCTGCTGAGGAGAAACATCCATCAACTCTACTTCAGCAGGTTCCACAACCGGGAAATCAGCATCCTGACGAGATTTTACTTTGTTACGAATAAATGTTCCATCATCATTCAACGGAGCATTACCCTGCGCAATGACCTTACCTTCTTCTTCTTCTGCAGTCAGATAAATCAAACCATTATCAGAAAGATCTACCTTAGCATTCTCTACCTTACGATATGGGGTTTCGATGAATCCGAGATCATTAATTTTTGCAAATACACACAACGACGAAATCAAACCGATATTCGGTCCTTCCGGGGTTTCAATCGGACAAAGACGACCATAGTGTGTGTAATGAACGTCACGAACCTCAAATCCGGCACGTTCACGAGAAAGACCACCCGGACCCAGTGCAGACATACGACGCTTGTGAGTAATCTCAGCCAACGGGTTTGTCTGATCCATAAACTGTGACAAAGCATTGGTTCCGAAGAATGAATTAATAACAGAAGAAATTGTCTTCGCATTGATCAAATCAATCGGAGTAAACACTTCGTTATCACGAACGTTCATACGTTCACGAATAGTACGTGACATACGAGCCAGACCAACAGCAAACTGATTAGACAGCTGCTCGCCTACTGTACGTACACGACGATTGCTCAAGTGGTCAATATCATCCACATCTGCTTTTGAGTTAATCAACTCAATCAGATATTTAATGATTTCAATGATATCTTCCTTGGTAAGAACACGTACATCCATATCAGTCGTTAGATTCAACTTTTTGTTGATTCTATAACGACCTACATCACCAAGGTCATATCTCTTTTCCGAGAAGAACAGGTTATTTATTACCTCACGTGCACTTGCATCATCGGCAGGGTCTGCATTACGCAACTGACGATAAATATAGAGTACCGCTTCTTTTTCCGAGTTACTCGGGTCCTTCTGCAGCGTATTATATATAATGGAGTAATCAGACTGATTCGGTTCATCCTTATGGATCAGGATATTCTGAACGCCCGATTCAATAATTTCATTGATATGTTCTTCCTCAATGACAGTTTCACGGTCGATAATAACCTCATTACGCTCGATAGAAACTACTTCACCAGTATCTTCATCAACAAAATCTTCAATCCAGGTTTTCAAAACACGGGCAGCGAGCTTACGACCCACGATTCTCTTAAGATTTGTCTTATTTACCTTTACATCTTCTGCCAGGTTAAAAATCTCAAGAATATCTTTATCATTTTCAAAGCCAATCGCTCTCAACAGCGTTGTTACAGGCAATTTTTTCTTTCGGTCGATGTATGCGTACATCACATTATTGATGTCGGTAGCAAACTCAATCCATGAACCCTTGAATGGAATAATACGTGCCGAGTATAATTTCGTACCGTTAGCATGAACACTCTGACCGAAGAATACACCCGGAGAACGATGAAGCTGAGACACAACTACACGTTCGGCACCATTGATGACAAAAGTCGCCTTGTCAGTCATGTAGGGAATCGGACCGAGAAACACATCCTGAATCACTGTATCAAAATCCTCATGGTCAGGATCAGTACAGTAAAGCTTGAGTTTCGCTTTCAAAGGGACACTATAAGTAAGCCCACGCTCTATACAATCATCAATGGTATAGCGCGGCGGATCAATATAATAGTCCAAAAACTCAAGAACAAAATTATTTCTTGTATCGGCAATAGGGAAGTTTTCAGCAAATACTTTATACAATCCCTCATTCTTACGCTTTTCGGGCGGGGTGTCTAGTTGTAGAAAGTCTTGGAATGACTTCAATTGTACTTCCAGGAAATCCGGATATTCAAGCGGATTCTTAGTCGAAGCAAAATTAACTCTTTGATTTACAGTATTTGAAGACATCTGTCAATGAATTTGAAGAACTTAATTTTAAATATATACACAAAAAGGTTAAGAATCCTCTTGCGAAGGATTCTTAACCGAATTACCTGATTTCCAGGCTAATGTTATTTAAGTTCAACTTCAGCTCCAGCTTCTTCCAATGTTTTCTTCAATGATTCTGCTTCGTCTTTAGCTAAACCTTCTTTTACTACGCTAGGAGCACCGTCTACCATGTCCTTAGCTTCTTTCAAACCAAGACCACAAGCTTCCTTAACGGCCTTTACAACCTGAAGTTTAGCTGCACCAGCGCTTTTCAATACTACGTCGAAAGAAGTTTTTTCTTCTACAGCAGCAGCACCAGCTGCAGGACCAGCAGCAACAGCAACAGCTGCAGCAGCAGGTTCAATACCGTATTCTTCTTTAAGGATAGTTGCAAGTTCATTAACTTCTTTTACTGTCAAGTTAACTAATTGTTCTGCAAAAGCTTTCAAATCTGCCATTTTTTGTATGATTTTAATTGTTTAATTACTTTGTTGATTATAAAAATTATTCAGGTCTTTACTTCCTTCACAGTCAGTGACCCTTTTTTGAAACTTACGCTTCGGTACGTTCACCAAGAGTTTTGAGAACTCCGTGAAGGGTGTTACCACCTGATTGAAGAGCAGAAATAACATTCTTGGCCGGAGATTGCAACAGGGCAATAACGTCAGCAATAACTTCATTTTTACTCTTGATAGCTACGAGAGCATCCAACTGGTCAGCACCAACATAGAAGCTTTCTTCTGCATAAGCGGCTTTCAGTCCAGGAACTCCATCCTTAGCTTTGTCTTTGATCAATTTAGCCGGTACATTAGCAACGTTACTAAACATTACAGCAGTAGTGCCAGTCAAAGAATTGTAAAGAGGAGAAAAGTCTTCTTCCAAAGATTCAAGTGCTTTGTGAAGCAATGTATTCTTAACCACCATCAATTTGATGTCAGCCTTGAAACAAGCTCTTCTCAAGCTACTTGTAGCAGCAGCGTTCATAGCTGTTACATCTACCAAGTAGAAGTGACCATATTCCTTTACTGTATCAGCGATATGCGCAATAATCGTATTTTTATCTTCCTTTCTCATTATTCCTCCGTTTTATTAGATTTCCTCTACCGTCTTCGGGTCGATTTTGATACCCGCACTCATCGTGCTAGAAAGATAAATACTCTTAATATATGTACCCTTGGCTGCAGTTGGTTTCAATTTATTCAATGTAGCAATAAATTCTTTTGCGTTATCGCGAATCTTTTCTGCATCAAATGAAACTTTACCAATTGAAGTATGAACAATACCACTCTTATCAACTTTAAAGTCAATCTTACCTTGTTTTACTTCTTTTACAGCTTTAGCAACATCCATAGTTACAGTACCACTCTTCGGGTTAGGCATCAATCCGCGAGGACCAAGCACACGACCGAGTGCACCAATTTTACCCATGATAGATGGCATAGTGATGATCACATCAATATCAGTCCATCCACCTTTGATCTTTTCGATATATTCATCCAGACCAACATAGTCAGCACCCGCTTCTTTTGCAGCAGCTTCAGCATCCGGTGTACATAGTACCAACACACGAACTTCTTTACCAGTACCATGAGGAAGTGAAACAACACCTCTCACCATCTGGTTAGCTTTACGTGGATCAACACCTAAACGTACATCAATATCTAATGAAGCATCAAACTTAGTAAAAGTAATTTCCTTTACCAAAGATGCAGCCTCTTTCAGTGAGTATGCTTTCCCTGCTTCAATTTTTCCTGCAGCTAACTTTTGATTTTTTGTCAGTTTACCCATTACAATTGAAGTTTATTAATTATTAACCGGGAACTCCCCTTTTACAGCGATACCCATACTTCTAGCTGTACCTGCAACCATCTTCATGGCAGCTTCCACAGTAAAACAGTTCAAGTCAACCATTTTGTCCTGAGCAATCGTACGAACCTGTTCCCAAGTTAATTCGGCAACTTTCTTACGGTTAGGCTCAGCAGAACCACTCTTTACCTTAGCTACTTCAAGCAATTGAATAGCAACGGGAGGAGTCTTGATTACAAAATCGAAAGACTTATCTGCGTAGTAAGTAATAATAACAGGCAGAATTTTACCTGCTTTGTCCTGGGTTCTGGCATTGAATTGCTTGCAAAACTCCATGATATTAATTCCCTTAGAACCCAGTGCAGGTCCAACGGGAGGTGATGGATTTGCAGCGCCTCCTTTAATCTGTAATTTGATTAGTCCAGCAACTTCTTTAGCCATTTTTTAATTGATTTATATATAAACATTAATGAAGAATACTACAGCGTAACACCTGCACTATTCTTTTTCCACTTGCATAAAGCCTAATTCAAGCGGCGTTTTGCGCCCGAATATCTTTACCATGACCTTCAGTTTCTTTTTTTCACTATTCACCTCTTCAATGATGCCACTGAATCCGCTGAAAGGACCAAAAGTAACCTTTACAGTTTCACCTACAACATATGGGATATTTAACTCTTCTCCCGTCTCCTGCAGTTCATCCACTGTACCAAGTATACGATTCACTTCCGATTGTCTAAGGGGTACCGGCTTTTCAGAGCCACCCAAAAAACCTATCACATTAGGAGTATTTCTCAAGTGGTGAGATACCTCACCTACCAAAGCAGCCTCCACCAAAACGTAACCAGGGAGATAACTTCTCTCTTTCACAATTTTTTTACCATTGCGAACCTGATATACTTTTTCGGTAGGAATCAATACCTGAGACACATATTCGCCTAAGTCGCTGTTTTTGATATCAGCTTCAAGATACTCTTTAACCTTAGCTTCTTTTCCACTAATGGCACGCAAAACATACCATTTCTTTTCAATCTCAGACATCACCATTCCTTTTGTTTAATGTGGATAAATTATTTTCTCCATGAAATTCTGGAAACAAAGATCCATCAAGAACACCAGCAGTGCAATTATCAGGGAAGCATATAAAACAGCAACTGCATTACTGGACAATTCAGAATACGTAGGCCACGATACTTTATGTACAAGTTCGTCGTAAGATTCTTTAATATAAGCTACTACTTTTTTCATCTTATAAAAATTAGCACGGGAGGAGAGGCTCGAACTCCCGACACCCGGTTTTGGAGACCGGTGCTCTACCAACTGAGCTACTCCCGTTTGTACATAATCAGTTCCCGATTTACACCGGGAACTGATCATGTTTATTTAATATTAGTCAAGAATTTCAGTAATCTGACCGGCACCTACCGTACGTCCACCTTCGCGGATAGCGAAACGAAGACCCGGATTCAATGCTACCGGATAGATCAATTCTACAGTGATAGTTACGTTATCACCCGGCATTACCATTTCAGTTCCTTCCGGAAGAGTGATCTCACCTGTACAGTCCATAGTACGCAGATAGAACTGAGGACGATATTTGTTGTGGAATGGAGTATGACGTCCACCTTCTTCTTTCTTCAGGATATAAACCTCTGCTTTAAATCTTGAGTGAGGTTTGATCTGACCTGGTTTACAAAGAACCATACCACGTTTGATTTCGTTCTTATCAACGCCACGGAGCAATAAACCTACGTTATCACCAGCTTCACCCTGATCCAGCAATTTACGGAACATTTCAACACCAGTTACAACAGATTTCTTATCTTCACCCAAACCAAGGATTTCAACTTCGTCACCTACATGGATAACACCAGTTTCGATACGACCAGTTGCTACAGTACCACGACCTGTAATAGAGAACACGTCTTCTACCGGCATCAAGAAAGGTTTATCAACATCACGCGGAGGCAATGGAATCCAGTTATCAACTGCATCCATCAGTTCCATAACTTTATCTTCCCATTTTTCAACACCGTTCAATGCGCCAAGAGCAGAACCACGGATGATAGGAGTATTGTCACCATCGAAATCGTAGAATGAAAGAAGCTCTCTCATTTCCATTTCAACAAGTTCCAACATTTCTTCGTCGTCTACCATATCGCACTTGTTCAAGAACACAACCAAACGAGGTACGTTTACCTGACGAGCCAACAGGATGTGTTCGCGAGTCTGAGGCATCGGACCATCAGTTGCAGCACAAACGATAATAGCACCATCCATCTGAGCAGCACCAGTTACCATGTTCTTTACGTAGTCAGCGTGACCCGGACAGTCTACGTGTGCATAGTGACGGTTAGCTGTTTGATATTCAACGTGAGAAGTATTGATAGTAATACCTCTTTCTTTTTCTTCAGGTGCGTTATCGATAGAATCGAAAGAACGCAATTCAGAAAGACCTTTCTTAGCCAACACAGTAGTGATAGCAGCTGTCAACGTTGTCTTACCGTGGTCTACGTGACCGATTGTACCAATGTTTACGTGCGGTTTGGTACGTTCAAATTTCTCTTTAGCCATAGCTTTACTTGTTATTTATTTGATTAATAATCAGCATTTACATCCTTTTATGAGCTGTTACCGGGATTTGAACCCGGGACCTCTTCCTTACCAAGGAAGTGCTCTACCACTGAGCTATAACAGCAAGAAAAAAGAGAGCGGAAGACGGGGCTCAAACCCGCGACCCTCAGCTTGGAAGGCTAATGCTCTATCAACTGAGCTACTTCCGCATTTGCCAAAGTTAACACTCTGTCTTCTTGTTTGTGGGCAAAGATGGATTCGAACCACCGAAGTCGTAAGACAGCAGATTTACAGTCTGCCCCATTTGGCCACTCTGGTATTTGCCCTTAATTAGTTGAAAGTTGAGAGTTAAAAACTACGATATAATTTATTAAATCCAACATCAACATTTTTTTCAATTTAAACAAAGTTTCCAATTTCGTCGTTCATCAATCAAATTTATTTAAAGCTTTCAATCTTGAACTCTCAACTCTCAACTTCTTCGAGCCTCTTGTCGGATTCGAACCAACGACCCCGAGATTACAAATCACGTGCTCTGGCCAACTGAGCTAAAGAGGCAACTACTCAAAAAATGCAACCGTCACGTTCTAACGCGAGCGAAACGGCTGCAAATTTAGTTATTTATTTCTTTCCCGCAAAACTTTTGCGAACTTTTTATTTACTACGTTGTTTTTCCTTGTATTTAACCAGTTGTTTTCCGAGAGCTTCCACACTCACGTCAATAGCCTCTTCAAATGTGTCGCAAATTTTACTCGCATAAAACTCCCCATTCGGAACAAGCACTTTCACTCCGGCCTCCTTATTTTCTGCCGTTTCTGGTTTTACTACCTTTAATGACACCTCTACTTTCTTTATATCTTCGTAATATTTCTCCAACTTAGACACTTTCTTCTGAATGAAAGCCTGCAATTGTTCTGTTGCATCAAAGTGAATCGATTGAATTCTAATTTCCATACTTACCTCCTTTTTTAAGCTCGTGGATGAGCTTGTTTATACACTTTTTTAAGTTCCTCAAAAGTAGTGTGCGTATAAATTTCAGTAGTAGCCAAACTACTATGCCCAAGAAGTTCTTTAACAGCTCCCAACTCCGCTTCATTATTCAGCATTGTTGTAGCAAATGTATGCCTTAACACATGAGGACTTCTCTTTTTAAGCGTCACCACCTTTGATAGGTTCCGTTTCACTAAATTATAGACCAGATTTTTATAAAGCCGTTCGCCATTCTCTTTTACAAAAAAAGCATCAGACACTTTTTGAATCTGCCCGTTTCGTACATCGACATATTTACGCATTTCTTCCTTCAACTCTTCACCAAAAGGAATCAGGCGCTGTTTATTCCTCTTTCCCGTCACTTTCAACAGAGAAGCTGAAAAATCCACATCCACATCATCAAGACCAATCAATTCCGAAAGCCTCATGCCAGTAGCATAAAACATTTCAATAATCAAATGATCCCGACATCCTTTAAATCCCTCACCAAAATCCGTCTCATCCAATAATTTATCCATTTCGTTCTCTTTCAAAAAAGAAGGAAGGGGCTTTTTGTTTTTTGGACCTGTTATTTTTCGTAACGGATCCACCACTACCTCACCTCGTTTTAAAAGGAATTTATAGAACGACCGGAGCGAACTTAGTTTACGATTTACAGAAGTCGAAGTATACCCCTTATCCATCAACGAAACAATCCATTCACGAATAAGTTCAGGTTTTACTTCTATTGGATTAAACTCTCCAATCTCATCCTGAGCGAACTCCTTTAGTTGAGAAATATCTTCACCGTAAGCTAAAACGGTTTTTTCAGAATAATTCCGCTCATACCGGAGATAATCAAGAAAAGAGTCTGTCAACATAACATCGTTACATCTATAATTTTGCAACGAATATATGAAAAGAAATCAATAATTCAAAGGAAATTACGAATTATTAATCTTCTACTTGCTGAAGTTGCTGAACATAAACGGCACGCTCTTTCTTAAGTCTTTTAGTCACAGAAGGTTTATCAAACTGCTGTCTGCTTCTTAATTCTTTAACGATACCGGTTTTTTCAAATTTTCTCTTAAACTTCTTCAGCGCTTTTTCAATGTTTTCGCCTTCTTTTACAGGTACTACAATCATTTTATTACTATTAATATGTTATGGTTTAAAATTTCCGCAGTCAAATTGCGCCGCAAAATTACACATACTTTCTTTATTCACAAAACTTTCGGCAATTATTTCTCAAAATCAGTGCATATGCATCACCTTACAAGCTATTTCCGAAGAAAAATAGTACCTTTGGGGGAAACTTATAATACCTATATTAATATGAAGCAAACGATTAACGAACGCATACAAGCACTGCGATTGATCCTCAAAAGCAAATCAATCAGTGCCTTCATTATCCCAAGTACCGATCCGCATCTCAGTGAATATGTAGCTCCGCACTGGAAAATACGTGAATGGATTTCAGGTTTCACCGGTTCAGCCGGAACAGTAGTTATACTGGATGATAAAGCCGGATTATGGACAGACTCCCGATATTTTTTGCAGGCTGCCCAACAATTGGAAGGTACAGACATTACTTTATATAAAGAGATGTTACCGGAAACGCCCACAATTACAGATTTTTTATGCCAAAATATCAAACCTGGAGAGACGATAGGTATCGATGGAAAAATGTTTTCAGTGGAGCAGGTAGAACAAATGAGAAGAAAGCTCGAAGCCGAAAACATTCATTTGGAAATCTGTGGTGATCTATCAGGAGAAATATGGAAAGAACGCCCAGGCATGCCCAATACACCTGCTTTCATATACGAACTCAAATATGCAGGAAAAAGTTGTCAGGAAAAAATTGAGGCAATCCGTACAAAATTAAAAATGCAGGGAACAGATGGTTTATTCCTTTCAAGCCTGGACGAAATAGCCTGGACTCTAAACCTCAGAGGAAGTGATGTACATTGCAATCCGGTAGTCATCAGCTATTTACTGATTACACAAAACAATATAACTTATTTCATCTCATCAGAAAAAATAACCGAAGAGGTAGGAAATTACCTGAAAGCGCAACAGATAAACATACAACCTTATGATGAAGTTGAGAATTATCTGAGAAAATTGAACATAAAAAGCTTGTTACTTAATCCGTCCAAAACGAATTACGCCATCTATTCGGCAATAAATCCAGCTTGCAATATCATTTATGGAGAATCGCCCGTAACATTACTAAAAGCAGTCCGCAACGAACAGGAGATTGCCGGAATTCATGCTGCAATGCAACGAGATGGAGTGGCATTGGTACGTTTCCTTAAATGGTTGGAGGAGGTAGTACCTTCAGGATTGGAAACAGAACTCACTATAGATAAAAAGCTACATGAATACCGTGCTGCCCAAGCGCTTTACATGGGTGAAAGTTTTGACACCATTGCCGGGTACAAAGAACACGGAGCAATCGTACATTACTCAGCTACCTTAGAGACAGATGTAACCTTACTTCCGAAAGGCTTTTTACTTTTGGATTCGGGTGCACAGTATCTAGATGGCACAACAGATATTACCCGTACCATTGCCTTAGGCGAGTTGACCGAGGAAGAGAAGATTGATTATACATTGATACTCAAAGGGCACATAGCACTCGCCATGGCTAAGTTTCCTACAGGAACCCGCGGAGCCCAACTGGACATCTTGGCACGAATGCCGATATGGCAACATAAAATGAACTTTCTGCACGGTACCGGCCATGGTGTAGGTCACTTCCTCAGCGTACACGAAGGACCACAAAGTATTCGTATGAATGAAAACCCTGTTATTCTCCAGCCCGGCATGGTGACATCCAACGAACCGGGAGTATACAAAGCCGGAAGCCATGGTATCCGCACAGAGAATCTGACACTGGTACGCAAGGCAGGCGAAGGAATGTTTGGCGATTATCTGGAATTTGAAACAATCACCCTCTGCCCTATTTGCAAAAAGGGAATCATCAAAGAGATGCTAACCACCGAAGAGGTGTCATGGCTGAATACATATCATCAAAAAGTGTACGAAAAACTATCACCGGATTTAAACGAGGAAGAAAAGAAATGGTTACAGGAAGCAACAGCAGCAATTTAATAATTATAGAGAAATATGGCTTTAATAAAATCAGTTAGAGGATTTATCCCTGAAATAGGCGAGAACTGCTTTCTCGCTGATAATGCTGTGATCATCGGCGACGTAAAAATGGGACGTGACTGTAGTATATGGTTCAGTACCGTGTTGCGCGGTGATGTAAATTCTATCCGTATAGGTAACGGAGTGAACATACAGGATGGAAGTGTACTACACACCTTATATGAAAAATCAACCATCGAAATTGGTGATCATGTTTCAGTAGGCCACAATGTAACAATTCACGGAGCCACCGTAAAAGACTATGCCTTAATAGGAATGGGCTCTACCCTACTCGATCACACTGTAATTGGTGAAGGTGCCATCGTAGCAGCAGGTTCATTAGTATTAAGCAATACCATTATTGAACCCGGGAGTATATGGGGAGGTGTACCTGCCAAGTTTATAAAAAAGGTAGATCCGGAGCAAGCAAAAGAGCTAAATCAAAAAATAGCTCACAACTACCTGATGTACTCTTCCTGGTATAAGGAAAAAGAATAAAAAAGTGAGAGATAACCCGTAAAAAGTTATCTCTCACTTTTTTTTATATACCAACTTAAAACCTGTTTTAAACTTTCCTCACAAAAGTTTTTACTCAGTTCGTTTTGAGCAAAATTTAAGCAAGCTCCTACTAAAAGTTAATCATATGTAGTATCCGGTCGGTTGCCCCGGCATTACTTGTAACGTAATATCCGGCATTGGCTCCGGTCTCGCGCAGAAAAACCTCATCAGAAAACATCTTATCCAACAAAGTTTTCAACTCTTCATAATCCTTGATAGAATAGGCGCCTTTTGCTTCCAATAATTGCATAGCCTCCATAAATTTCTGATACCTAGGACCAAATATGACGGGAATACCATAAACAGCAGCTTCCAGTGTATTATGGATACCTACTCCAAAACCACCTCCGATATAAGCAATCTCTCCATAACGATAAATAGACGATAACAATCCATAGCAGTCTATTAACAGGCAGTCCGCTTTCAACACATTTTTTTCGTCAGCACGGGTATAGCGCACATATGGCCGTTTCAATTTACTGATAATTTCTACCAAATGATTTTCATCAATAACATGCGGAGCAATAATAAGTTTCATTTCCGGATGAGTATTGAAATATTCCAAAAACAGATCTTCATCAGGTCCCCAGGAACTTCCGGCGACAAAAGTCAACGACTGCCCCTTAAACATCTTGACCAATGGCAAATCTTTTGCCTCTTCACGTATTTGCAACACACGGTCAAAGCGAGTATCACCTACTACTGTCACACGTGTAATACCGATCTTTGACAAATACCGTTTCGAGGTTTCATTCTGCACAAACAGATGATCGAAATCTTTCAGTACATCACGATACGTTCCACCATACCATTTAAAAAATATCTGATCCCTACGAAAAATAGAAGAAACACTATATATCGGAATACGGCGTTTATGCATTTCATCCAGATAGTTCTTCCAGAATTCATATTTTATGAAAAATGCCATACAAGGATTCACAATATCCAGGAACTTCTTCACATTACGAGGTTTATCGAATGGTAAATAGCAAACAATATCCGCTCCGCGATAGTTCTTACGTACTTCATATCCCGAAGGAGAAAAAAAGGTAAGAAGTATCTTATAATCCGGATATTTTTCCCTGATTTTTTCAATAAGAGGCCGTCCCTGTTCAAACTCACCTAAAGATGCAGCATGAAACCATATATAACGGGCATCCTTCTCCACCTGCTGACGGAGAAGTTCATACACCACCCAATGGCCTTTCATCATTTTTCGGGGTTTCCGACTAAATGGAGCGGCCAGATGGACTACAATGTCGTAAATGACTATTGCCAGATCGTAGAGCATATCGTGTATGTATTGTATTACTTCAGAACCTCTACGGCACGCTTCATACGAGCCACTGTTTCTTCCTTACCCAATACCCAGGAAATATCGAACATATGCGGGCCTTTGCCTTCTCCAACCAATGTCAGACGGAATGCATTCATAATATTGCCGGTATGATACTCCTTTTCCGCAATCCAGTCCATCACAATTTTCTCTTGTCCTTCAATGCTGAAATCATCAATGCCAGCCAGCACTTCTGCCAACTCGGTCATGCACTTAGCAGAATCTTCCTTCCAGCGTTTTTTCACTGTCTTTTCGTCATATTCCGCAGGTGCAACAAAGAAAAAGCTGCAAACATCCCATAACTCACGAACAAAACTTACACGGTCTTTCATCATACCTACCACAGTCACCACCTTTTCAAAAGGAGCTTCCACACCATGCTCTTTCAGGATAGGAATAAAGAGTCCGGCTATTTCCTCATTGGATTTCTGTTGAATATACTGATGGTTGAACCAGATGCCTTTTTTATAGTCAAATTTAGCACCCGACTTACTGCAACGATGCAAATCAAAAAGCCGGATTAGTTCATCCATAGACATCACTTCCTGATCATTACCCGGATTCCATCCCAACAAAGCAAGGAAATTAATCACTGCCTCAGGCAGATAACCGGCTTCACGATAACCAGATGACACCTCACCCGTCTTTGGGTCGTGCCATTCGAGTGGAAATACCGGAAAACCAAGACGGTCACCATCGCGTTTACTCAATTTACCATTACCTTCAGGTTTAAGCAACAAAGGCAGGTGAGCAAATGCAGGCATTGTATCTTCCCATCCAAAAGCACGGTATAGCAATATGTGCAAAGGCGCAGAAGGCAACCATTCTTCACCACGGATCACATGAGAAACTTCCATCAAATGGTCGTCCACAATGTTTGCCAGATGATAAGTGGGAAGTTCATCGGCCGATTTATAAAGTACTTTATCATCCAGAATAGATGAATTAATAATCACTTCCCCCCGAATGAGATCATTGACATGTACATCCTCATTGGGTTCTATTTTAAAACGAACCACATATTGTTTGCCTTCAGCAATCAACGCATCGACTTCATCTTTTGAAAGAGTCAGTGAATTACGCATCATACCCCGTGTAGAAGCATCATACTGAAAATTTGCTATTTCAGCACGCTTAGCATCCAACTCTTCGGGAGTATCAAAAGCAATATAGGCCTTGCCATTGTCCAGCAATATTTTTACATACTTCTTGTATATTTCGCGGCGTTCAGATTGACGGTATGGCCCATGTCCTCCTCCAAAACTTACTCCTTCATCAAAATGAATTCCAAGCCATTTGAAAGATTCAAGGATATATTCTTCCGCACCGGGTACAAAACGGTTTGAATCAGTATCTTCAATGCGGAAAATCATATCCCCTCCATGCTGACGAGCAAAGAGATAATTATACAAAGCTGTACGCACACCACCGATGTGCAATGCTCCCGTAGGACTCGGAGCAAAGCGAACTCTTACTTTTCTTTCTGCCATAATTTGCGTTAGTATAGGTAAATCGTGGCAAAATTAAACTTTTTTTTCCACACGATTGTTTTTTTTTGTACTTTTCGCAAAAAATTCAAAGGATATGAATCATCTCAAGAAAAAAAACAGCTTCTCTTACAGAGATTTGTTATACAAAGCACTGATATTTGTAGCTACGGTAGCAGTTATTGTATACTTCCTACCCCGCGATAACAAATTCAGCTATCAGTTTGACACTAACAAACCTTGGAGATACGGGCAACTGATAGCTACATTCGGCTTTCCTATTTATAAAGATGATGCAGTAGTAAAACGGGAGCAGGATAGTCTGCTTGCGTCCTTTCAGCCTTATTATCAATTAAATAAGGATGTAGAAAAAGATGCACTCATCAAGTTAAAGGAGAATTATCAGAATCATCTTAAAGGAATTCTGCCTTCCTATGATTATATCCGTTACATCGAACGAACGTTGAAAGATATTTATGCTGCCGGCATTGTTTCGACAGAAGATGCTCAAAAACTGGATAAAGACAGTACGACAGCCATTATGAAGATAGATGATAAAATGGCCGAATCACAACTTACCGCCAATATCTATACTTTAAAAGAAGCATACGAACATCTGCTTTCTGCAGATACAGCTCATTACAACAGGGACATTTTGCGTCAATGTGCTCTCAACGAATACATATCCCCTAACCTGACTTATGACCAAAAACGCACACAAACGGTAAAAGAAGACATCCTGGACAACTATTCATGGACCAGTGGAGTGGTAGTGAGCGGACAAAAAATCATTGACCGTGGTGAAATAGTCAGTCCGAAAACATACAGTATCTTAGAATCTCTCCAAAAAGAGTCGATTAAACGAAGTGAATCATTGGGACAGAAACAACTTATACTGGCAGGTCAAATACTCTTTGTCAGTATTCTCACTCTTTGCTTTATGCTTTATCTGGAGCTCTTCCGGAAAGACTACTATCAACGAAAAGGCAGTTTATCCCTACTATTTATATTAATTGTATTCTACAGCGTAATCACTGCACTAATGGTGACGCACAGTATATTTAATGTGTATATCCTGCCATATGCCATGCTTCCCATTATCATACGGGTATTTCTCGATTCCCGAACCGCTTTTCTGACGCATGTCATTACAATATTGATTTGTTCGATAGCGTTGCGGTTTCCTCATGAATTTATATTAACACAACTGGCGGCAGGTCTGGTGGCTATCTTCAGTTTGCGGGAACTTTCACAAAGGTCTCAACTGTTTCGAACTGCTGTCTTAGTAATACTCACTTACGCAGCCGTTTACTTTGCATTTGAACTGATAACAGAAAATGACCTCGCGAAGTTAAACGTAAGAATGTATACCTATTTTATTATTAATGGCATTTTACTATTATTTGCTTATCCATTATTGTTCCTTCTGGAAAAGACATTCGGATTCACTTCCAATGTAACTCTGGTGGAATTATCAAATATCAATAATGATCTGCTTCGCCAAATGTCTGAAACAGTCCCCGGTACATTCCAGCACTCTATGCAAGTAGCCAATCTTGCCGCAGAGGCCGCCATCCGCATTGGAGCAAAAAGCCAGTTAGTACGAACCGGAGCCTTGTATCACGACATCGGCAAAATGGAAAATCCGGCATTCTTCACAGAGAATCAATCCGGAGGAATTAACCCACACAAAAATCTGAATTACGAACAAAGTGCACAAGTCGTCATCAATCATGTAACAGACGGACTAAAGCTGGCAGAAAAACATAATCTTCCGAAAGTTATAAAAGATTTCATCAGCACTCATCACGGACGAGGTAAAACAAGGTTCTTCTACATATCCTGGAAAAACGAACATCCCGGTGAAGAACCTGATGATGAAAAGTTCACCTATCCGGGTCCAAACCCTTTCTCTAAAGAAACTGCTATACTGATGATGGCGGACGCCGTAGAGGCAGCTTCACGCAGTTTGCCCGAATACACGGAAGAAAGTATCAGCAACCTGGTAGAAAAGATAATCGATTCTCAGATTGAGGAGGGATATTTCAAAGAATGCCCCATCACTTTCAAGGATATCGCAACTGTAAAAGCTGTATTCAAAGAAAAATTGAAAACAATTTACCACACACGTATCAGTTATCCGGAATTAAAAAAATGAAAATGACATCAAAGGAACAAAAACAGGCCGAAAAGCTGTTGCAACGTAACGGTATAGGGTTTCACGATATCGGGAGTTTTAGTTTTATGAAACGATATTATCAGATGCCACGTAAAAGTAACCTGATATCAAAAGACAAATATGGCGCCGGAGTACTCACTTTACATTTGAATAAAGGTACAACAAAAGCGATCTACCTTCCTTTATATCGCCATCCAACAGCCGTTATCCACTATTTGTTATCCCGGGAAATACCTTTCGAGAACTATAAACCAGGAAAAAGAGAAGCAGGGATAACCATCCCGGAAAAGAAATACCGCCGTTCGTCATTGTACCTCCTTTATTTTGCTTCTTTATTTATCGTATTTGCAATATTAGGATGCAAGATGATTGTGTCAGGCATATTATGGGGAATTATTCCGGGAATACTCTCCCTTATCCTCAGTACTTTTCTGTTGTATGCATTGCTCACCCGCTTTGGATATCTGACTCTTGATAATGATAGCCTTACGGTACATAGCATCGGGCGAACCGTGACTTTTCCTTATAGTAGCCTGCGGAAAGTAAACTTTGACTATGCCCGTGAACGGACCTTTACCTACAATATGGAGGTATTGGACCAGGACTATAACTATTATCTGTATTATATAGGAAGGGTTCCGCGTAGAAAACTGAAAGAAATTACAGAACACTTGCTTCAGGCTGGTATTGATACTACCTGCTACATAGAGACAGATAAACGTTACTATCAGGATAACTATAGCAAACATTAGTTCTCACAATGAATATCCAAATAAATAGCACATTACAGTTTGTAAACATAAAAAACAGTGAATAAGCTGAGAAATCTAAAAGCAACTCTTACCCCCCCAAAAAACACTACAATTAATCCTCTCCATAAAACACTGTATATCAACACATTGAATAAACTTTTTTTCCTCGTATACTCTATTAAAACCAAATGTTTCCGCAGAATATTGCTTTAACAAATGTTAACTACGAAAGATATGTCCTTTCTTCACTATGTTTTCTTTTTCATTACAATTAATGACTGACTCTACTTT
>NZ_CAXSVC010000038.1:0-49012 GCF_964240755.1 Bacteroides sp. HPS0048
GACAATATTAAGAAATTTATTCTTATTAACGTTCATAAAGAACTATGTTTTCCATGGCAAAGATAATGGTAGAGAAAAAAGAGGGATAGCTATAACACTGATAGTCAAAACATTACACTCACACAAAAATGTATAATATTTTCAGCCTGCGCACCTCCTGTTTATACCCTCTTTAGATTTCTGAAATAGCTACAAATATTCATCCCTGCCGAATATAATTCCTATCATAAACGGTTGTTTCATAGAATCAAAGATTAGTTACGTAATATAGTTTTCCTTTTCAACGTAAATATCGGCAAGAAAACAAACACCCCTATCACCGACATTATCAACCCACCAATCGTACCCGCAGCCAGCGGAAACCAGAAACCTTCTTTCTCTGCCCCTACCATGAAAGGAACAAAACCTAAAATGGTAGATACTACCGTCAGAAAGATAGGAATAATCTTGGCATTCCAGGCTTTGGTGTAAGCACGCAGCGGAGAGATACGGGGTAGACGCCGACGAATGGAGTTATACTCATTGAGAATATAAATACTGGCATTCACCGTGATACCACACAACAGAACAAAGGAAGCAAAGCCTCCCTGATCAAAATTAAGCCTGAACCAATAGAAAGTTAGAAACACACCGATATAAGAAACAGGAATCACAAAGATAATGGCCAACGGCTGCTTCAGTGAGTTGAATAGGATGCTGGTAGTAAAGAAGATGATAGAGATGACGATCAGCAATAAACTGTACTGTCTGTAATCTTTCTCTCCCCATGACCAGTTGCCTCCTTCTGCAGAAACAGTGTACCCCATAGGTAACTTCTTATTAAACTCTTCCAAATCCTTTTTCAGAATCCGGTTCCCTTGTTCGTATGAGCCAATGTACTCATATTGCAGGCACAATCGGTATTGCTGATTCTCTTTTGCTACCTGTTGGGGCATCTGCCCTTTCTCCACCGTGGCCAGTTCAGAAAGTTTATATTGCTTCCCACCGGAGCCATAAGGGAAATATTGCATGGCCCAAACGTCGTATTCGTCAGACTGACGGGAAGACAACTTGATTCTTTCCACTCCATGCTCCGTCAATACCGAGCCTACATCCATATTCTTACCGAATATCGGACGAATAGATGCAAACAGTGCACCCGCAGAGATGTCTTCCTGCGCCATACGTTCTTTGTTCAGATCAAAATAGAACTCCTGATAATCATCTTTCCACCAGGAGAACTCTGAATTGATAATAACCTCCTTGATACGCCGGTGCGTCAGAAAGAGTTCTTTCAATTGCTCGGCCCAATAATAAAGTTCATCATAATTGTATCCGTACATCTTAACCCGAAAAGAGCCTGCATTTTCACGAACATCATTGCTGAACCCATTGTCTTCCAGTCCATAAACACTCCAGCTACCGCCACCTAATTGCAGTGCCTTACTGATTATATTAGACTTCAACGTATATGGGAAACCACTATGCTGATGTTCTTTTTTAAAGTTGATACTAATGCTGGCACGACGGGCACTGGAAATAGAAGTCTGAAACTGCTTAATCTCTGCAAACTGGCTCAGATAGGCCTCCATCTTCTTCATCAGTACATTCATTTGTTCCAGGGTACTCCCATTAGGCAGAGTTGCATTGGCATTCAGCACCACTTCTTCGTTACGTGTGAAATAACTCCCTTCGTACACCTTCTCGATAAAAAGACGAAGACTGCCCCCAAGTGCCTTATTCACTATGGGTTTCACTTTCTCTTTATAAGTTGTACTTCCCAAAGTTTTGTTGTAAGCCTCTGCTCCCCACCCTTCTCCATCTATCTTTTCGGGAAGAAGAAAAACAGGAAGTCCGAACAACAATACCAGCAGAGCACAAACTACCACACGCCAACGGCATAAGATCTGTATCAGCCAGGTATAAAACCGTGTAAAATAAACCGGGAAGCGATGGGCTAAATGACGCAAACCACACAAACACCGACGAAAGAAACCCATTCTTCTTTGTACAGGCACTTCTCCGTCCCGCGAACTCACGGGAACCAAAGAACGGCGCTTTCGTTTCTTCAACCCTATCTTCTCTATCATAGACGGGACAAAGAATAGGGCTACAAACAAAGATACGGCAAGATTGATGATCACTACCGCAGCAAAATCCTGTAAATTCAATCGTATCTTTTCGTCCAGAAAGAAGATAATGACCAATGCTCCCATCGTAGTCAGAGTAGCAGCCAGTACAGACATAAATGCTTTCAGATTGCGCCGATGCAGAATATGATCCGTCATCACAATGGTATTGTCTATAACCAGATTGAGCGAAACCGTGATACCTGCCAATGAGTAGAGCTGCATTTCCAACCCGAAGAGATAATAAAAAATCACCGCTACTGCTATATTAATACTCAGGCTGACTACTATCAGAAACAGATAACGCGGATTCAATGTGATAAGTAATACAAAAACCAGCAAAATCAATACAGTCAGACCGGTACGCAAGTAAATCTTATTCATCTCTTCATGAATAAATTCCGTAGCGTCATAACTGGTATGAATCTCATAACCTGCCGGAAGTACTTTTTGTATCTCTTCCATTTCCGCATTTACCAGTTTGCTAAGCTTCAGCTGATTGGCACTTTCTTCGGCTGTTATAGAGAGATAGATGGAGTTTAATCCGTTGATGCGGTAATAACTTTGAGGTTCCTGTTCCATCCGGGTTACCTTCACCAGTTCATCCAAACGAATCACTCTTCCATCCGCAACCTTCACCTGAATTTCGGAAGGGTTAAACTGATCTCCTTTATGCTGAGGGGTCAGTGCCAATCGTATCCATTCTTTTCCTCCGGAAGCCGTCTCTCTGTCATACGTCCCCAAAAACTCTTTCTTATAATAATTGCTCACCGCTTGCTGAATATCGCCCAGACTGATGCCCAAATGCTTCAATTGCTCGCTATCATACTCCAGGCGCCACTCCATCGGAGTAGCCCCACTGATATCAATCTTATAAATACCGGGAATCTGTGTCAACTTCGTCTTGATGTGTTCCTCTGCATACTGCTGGATCAGGATAGGAGTAGACGGTGCATTCAAAGTAAATGAAATAAAAGGTCGGGAAGCTTTTGACTCCGAAAGCCTCATCTGAATATAAGGATAGGTTACTCCGTCGGGCAGTTCCGGCCAGGTTTGCCGGATAATAGTAGATGCCTCAAAACGGACAGCATCCATATTGGCATGCTTATCCAATTCGATAGCAATGCTTCCCCAGCCATTGCCCGAAGTAGAATTGATTCTTTTTACCCCTTTGATACGGGCCAGCATCGCCTCCAGTTTGCTGGTTACCTCCATTTCTACCACACGGGCAGAAGTACCCGGCATACTGAAACCTACCGAGAAACCGGGCAACGTCCGCGAAGGATTCAGTTTGACAGGCAACAACGGAATTAGTGCCACGCCAACCAATGCTACACAGATAAAGGCAACAATCAGTGTAAAAGCAGAAGCTCCTCGTTTGGTATTTTGATTCATTATATTATATTTTCTTGAAACGCAGATTAACGCGAATTTGCACAGATAAAAAAGACTGTATTTCTTTCTCGTTCATCTATCTCTTTGCGGAAATTTGCGTTAATCAGCGTTTTAGTAAAACAATTCATTACCTCACCAATTTTCCTCCTGCAAAGTCAAACTTATCGGACAGTGAAAAACCGCTTGCAAAATCATGTAAAGTCAATTTACGTATCTTATAGTAATTCAACCAGTAGTTCTGCAAAGCAGAGATGTAATTCTGTTGTGCGGACTGCTGACGGCTCAACGATAACGTCAGACTATTGATATCCGCCTTACCTATAATAAATCGTTGACGGGTTTCATTGTAAGCCATGATAGACAAGTCCAACGCTTCTTCAGCACTCGCGATCAGATTCTGCTGAATATTAAAATCACCAATGGTCATTATCAACTCTTCTTCAATACTTATCTCACTCTGACGGGCAGAGATTTTGGTTACATTCAGACTGTTACGAGCCATATTATACTTGCCTTTCCGTACCCCCCAGTCCACCAACGGAATAGAAAGACTGACTGACACTAAATCCTGCTGCATGGGGTTATGATACACATCTCCGAAATTATCGGAAGCCTGATTGAAACCGATGCTCGCATTCACACTCGCATTAAAACGGGATTCTTTCTTCGTCCGGTCCACATTTCTCTCTGCCTCCAGAATATTCTGTTTCAACCCAAGCAATTGAGGATTGTTACTACGTACAGATGCCAATGCATCGTCTACCGATATGGTCATCTCCCGTGGACGGGCCGGAAGCTCCAGTTCAATCACCGTATTCTTATCGATGTTCAGAAAGGAAGCCAATGAGAACATGGCACGTTTCAACGCACTTGCCTTATTCTGTAAGGTATTACGGGCATTTACCAGATCCAGCTTCAAAGTCAACAGGTCGGCTTTGGAGATAGAAGCGATCTTCAAACGCTGCATGCCTATGCGATAAAGGGTATCAGAAGAAGCAACATTCTCTTTCGCCAAATCATATTCCGCCTGCGCCATAGCCAGACTGAAGAAATAACCCGTAGCCTTCTCCGATACAGCCTCCACGTTATAGATAAACTCTTTCTTCACCTTATCATATTTCAAAGGCTCAATACGCCGTTCCCACTTGAACGGGTTATATCCCACAAGGCTTTGTGAATATCCCAACCGCACCGGAACACTGGTAAACTGAGTAGAACGGTTATCGCCGAAGTTACGCATATAGCCCAATTTAGACTCTAAGTAGAAGGTACCACCGGTAAGGTCAAAGTTCTGTCTCACAGACAAACCTCCCGAAGCTGAAAAAGACTGCTGGCTACGGTATACATCCAGATTCTGCTCCGAATCATACCGTTTGGTGATATCACGGTAATACTCCGCAGGAGTCATATCCAAAGTTAGGCTTGGCAGGCGGTTAGCCTGATAGGTGCGGTATTCCCAATAACCGGACAAATACATGTTCTGCGTACGAAAAGCTTCCAGTGAACTATCATTTGCCAGAATTATAGTACGCTGCAAATCCAATTTGATCCGTTCCTGTGCCTGCATCTGCCCACAACAGAACAGGCAGAAACAGAAGTATATCATATATCTTTTCATATCTTCTTTTCTTTATAAATAAACCAATAGATCAACGGAATAATAAACAGACTCACCAGTGTGCCGATAAACATAGCCCCTATCATAGCGATAGAGAGCGGTTTCTGCAATTCGGAGCCCATATCGAAAGAGAAAAGCAGAGGCACCATGGCAAAGATAGTAGTCAGTGAGGTCATTATGATGGGACGCAGCCTTCGCCGACCGGCTTCGTGAATGGCATCCATCAAAGGCACTCCTTCTTTGCGTAACTCATTGATGGCATCCAGTTTCAAGATAGAGTCATTGATGATAATACCACAAGTTACTATCAGACCGATGGCAGACATCAGATTCAGCGTATGACCGCATATCCATAACAACAACAGGGCAAAAGCCACATCAACCGGTATCTCTAACAGTACAATCAAAGGCTGTACGAAACTCTCAAACTGTGCAGCAAGAATGAAGTACATCAGCAGAATAGAGATAAACAGAATAACAACCAACTCTTCCAGCATCTTTTTATTGGAGAAGAAACTACCCGAAAAGCCCAGCTCCCACTCCCCCGTTTCACGGACCACTGTCTTCACATCCGTCATCAGGGCATCTGCATTTTTCACATCATAAAAGCTGAAAGGAATATATTCACCATTCCGGCCGGCTGTAATACTCTTTAAATCTTCTGAAGAAGTCACTTTTACCAATTCCCGAAGTGGAACATAGTTTCGGGTACCATCGCTATTATTATCCTGTGTCTGTACCAACGTTTCCTGCAATACCGTATTCACTGTTTTTTCGTCACTGGCAATATTAATAGGCAGATACTGCTGGTAAGAATGTAGCATCGATACATTATTTTCCTTAAAAGCAGTTTTCAATACCCGGTAAAGTTCATCATAAGAGATATTGTATAACAGTAACTTCTCTCTTTCAATGCTGAGGTTCAGTTGATTCTCAAATGCTATGCCTGTGGGAGAAAGACCGGTCTGTTGCTGTAATCTCTGTTCCATGCTTCGCAATGTATCAGCTTCGGGTGCCCTATCTCTGTTACGGGCATACAGCTCGGCCACAACATCGGCTTCACCCGTTACAAACAACTTCTCAAACACCGTTTCCGGAGGTGAGAATGAGATCACTGCCAAAGGATACAACTGTTTCACTCTCCGGAAAATACGTTGTTGCAATGGCATAATCCTATCCGAAGACTCTGTCTTGAAATAAAGTTCGGTTTCTGACGAAGAAAGTTCCTGCTCACGATTCAGGATAAAATCCTGTTGCCCTACAGAAGCTGTCTGTTCCAGCACTTCTCCTTTCAATTCACGAAACAGTTCATCTACCCTCCGTTGATTCTCATCCAGATGGATATTCTCATTCCACTCAATACGGACGATAAGTTCATTTTGATCAATCTCTGGCATACGCTCCTTATCAATAAAATAAAAGAAGAACACACAGAGAGGAAGAGAAACAATACAGAATAAAACGCTAAACGTTTTATGAGCGAACACCCAATTAACTCCTTTATCATAAAACCGGTCAAGGGTATGTTCCTTTATCAGATTATTTACTTTGATAGAAAACCATTTCCATTTCCGGGTCACCAGCCCTGTACGATATACCAACATATATAATACGGGCAATAACATAATACCTGTGAAATAAGAAACCATCAATCCCACTGTTACAGAGAAAGCCTGATCATAGAAGATAGCTCCCGCAATTCCGCTCATGAATATCAAAGGGACAAACACGGCAATAGTAGTGAGCGAAGAACTAAGCATCGGAGTCACTACCTCACTGGTTCCTACTATACACGCCCGGCGAAGTGTATATCCTCTTTCACGATACTGAGAAATATTCTCCGTCACAATAATCGAGCTGTCAATCATCATACCCAATGCCAGAATCAACCCGGAAAGAGAGATGATGTTCAGCGACATTTTGAAAAGATAGAAAAAAAGGAAACTAATAACGATGGAGACCACCATACTCAATCCGATGATAAAAGGCGACTTTATATCTCCTAAAAACAGTACTGCTACGATGCAGATAAAGACAAATCCCAACGAAAGATTCTGTTGCAGATTGGAGATCGTATAATCCAGCAATTCGGTCTGGTTACGGGTGATGCTGAAGTCGATATCCGGATATACCCTTTTGAAGTAGTTCATGGTCTTGGTCAGTGCTGCTTTCATGTTATCCATATTCTCATCGGCTTGCTTAATGATAGCCAACGTCACGGCACGTTTACCATTGGACATAGAAACACCTCGCTCTTTGATAGGCGTCACAGCAATCCGGCAAAACTCTTTCAACTGTATAATCCGGCCCTCTCGGCGGAGATAGATATTCTCCACATCTTCTGCTGTACGCAACAATGTAGAAAACTTAATGTTATATTCATAATAACCATCGCGCACAGTCATGCTTCCCGGCTCTACGTTGTTGCGCGCCAACGCCGACTCTATATCCGAGACAGAGAGTCCCATCTGCACCATTTTATCCATATCAGGCACTATCCGGAGTTGACGATCCAGCAATCCTGTAACATCTACCATAGCCACCTCGGGCAACTGTTCGATACGGCGTTTTATTACTGATTCGGAAAACTCACACAGATTCAGAAACGCCTGTTGATCCGTTGGTGCATAAGCACTATCGTTCTTTAAAGTCAGATTCAGATAAAAAACAGGGATGTCCGTAGCGCTTGCCTTTATCACCTTAGGACGTTCTGTGTTTTTAGGCAGATAATTCATGGCAGCATCTATCTTCTCATTCACCTCGATAAATGCCAGATCGGTATTTGTTCCAAAATCAAAGCCCAACCGGATAATTCCTGCTCCGTCACGGGTTTCGCTTGTCATATCTTTCAGGTTAGACACCTGGATCAACTGTTGACGAATTGGTTTCACTACGGTATTTTCCAATTCACGGGCCGAAGTATTGGCAGCAGAAATCTGCACAGTAATCTCCGGTATAGCGATGTCCGGCAATAGTGAAACCGGCAATGTAAAATAGGTCACCAAACCCACAATAAAGAAAGCTGTAAAAGCCATCAATACCGCAATGGGACGTTGTATTAAAAATTTTATCATACCATTTTAATTTACGATTAGACAATTTACTATTTACGATTGGAGTTACTCTTCCTGTGATAAGCAAAGTTTAATCCAATTGTCAATCGTCTAATAACTGCACCGGAGCCTCATGTGCCAGGTTCACATTACCCGAAACAATCACGACATCGCCTTCTGTGAGGCCATCCGTAACTCCGGCATCGGCTTTATTAGCAACCACGCAACTGTCTATATTCTCAAATCCGGTCTGCACATAGTTCCACTGTGCTTTTCCTTTATCCAATGTAAAGACAACCTGTTTTCCTGAACGCAGTACCACAGCACTCTTAGGGATCACTAATAATTGCCCCAAAGAACGCTGTACACTTATCCGTACATTCATTCCGCTAAACAGTTTTCCTTTTCCGTTCACCCGTGCCCGTACTCTCACCATTCCTTTATCATCTACCAGGGGATTAATTTCCGAAACACTCCCTTCATACACAGAGGTAGCATCGGCATAAGGAATTACCACTACCCTATCACCGTTTTTGAGTAACGGTAATTCACTTTCGAGTACAGTAAAGTCTGCCTCCATCCCTTGTGTATCTATGATTGTACAAAATATCTCCGAAGTATTAGCCATATTATAAGGCTTCGCAAAAAGATTCGCCACTATCCCGTCAAAAGGAGCTGTCAGTGTGGCATGTTCCTCCTCTCTTCTTACCAGTTCGTACTGTGCTTTACTCTGATCATATCCACTCTTTACCTTTGCCAGTTTCATCACTTCTTCAGGCACTTTACTGAAATCTTCCGTGGCATACCCCTGTCCTATCAATACATCCTGTAATTCCAGTCGTGCCCTTTCAAGTGCATCAGCAGATTGTGCCAATCTGTTAGCCAGTTTAAACTTATCGAGTTCGGCCAGCTTCTGCCCTTTCCGCACCCGATCTCCATTCTTCACATAGATATGGGCAATGACCTCACTGCTTTCAAAACGCAGGTTAGCCTGTTCCTTCGCCGTCACCTTTCCATTACTTACCAATTCGTGATGAAAATCCTGCTTCTTTAGCGTCATCACCGACACCTCATCTTTCATGTCAGGTAATACCATCTCCACTCCTTTTTCAGCAGTGTTTTTCTCTGTTTTCTTATCACCGGAACAAGCAGCCAAGGTGACCAATGCCATACAAAAGGCATAGATAGGGTAGTGTTTTTTCATTGTGTCAATGTAGTTTTATCGTTGTTACCCGATAAATATAGTTATATTATTTTATTTCAAAAATATTTTCAAGTGATTTTCTCTAAATAAACAATTTATGATACAAATCATGTGTATTTCTTGAATTTCATTCATATTAATATTTCAATTTATATATGGCTAAAATAGGATTATCATCAAGATTTCCGTATCCTACTTATCAATCAGAAAATCAATTTTACTACAAAAATAGCAGAAGGTAATGAATATGTATATACTGATCCTTGCCAAATACGTATCTGTATGTGCTATATGATTGAAAAATACACATTGGGCAAGAATGGGCACATACAATATAGTGCCATATTATCTTCTTACTTTATTTTATAAAATCAATTGTATTTTTCTCTTCAATTACAATTTCTTGAAAATCCTATCCCAACGTATCTTATTAGTTTTTACATCTTTCGAGAACCAAATGAATTGTCCAACTCCCAAAATAAAATCATCAGGCAATAATCCCCAAAAACGAGAATCATATGAATCAGAGGTATGATCTCCTTGCATAAAGTAATAATCGTGTAGGAAACGATATTCATTTACTATTGAATCATTCAAATATACACTCCCACTCTCTAATTTTAAATTTTGTCCTGTTTCATACTCTATACATTTATGATAGTGTTTATAATTAATAGAATCAATTGCCATGATATCTCCTTTTTGGGGAAGATATATACTGTGTTCTCTATTGTTCCACTGCCAACGATGTGTACTCCCCGGTATTGCGACACATCGTTTGCAATAGAAGGTTTTCATACTAAGTTTCATGCGCCTCTTACTTTCTGAATATGGAAAGTTAAATACAACGACATCATTCGTTTTTATAGAACGCATTCCTTTTTTCCGATGAACAATAAGGCGATCTTCATGTAGAGAATCTGTCATAAACACCCTACGACCAGGTATTTGTAATGAGACACAAATATAATCTCCTATGGACAAAGTAGGAGACATAGAATATGTCGGAATAACACAAGAGACCAACCAATATATTCTAATAAATAGATAGAATTGGAATAGTATAAGTCCCCACAGCAATGTATATCCTACTTTTCTACAGATTCTATTCATCAACTTATTTATTATTGGCTGAATTATTTTTTACTATCCACTATTATTATTCCACGTTCGCTTTAATTATCAATCGAACAGGGTGCTTATATTTGTTAAAAGAGACCATTATAAACTTTGAGTTATATCCTAAAGTTTCAGGAGTAAAGGATATTACTAATTCAGATGATTCTTCTTCTTTCAAGGGCTTCTTATCCCATCGAGGAACCGTACATCCACAAGAAGTATTAATATTCTCAATTATCAGAAGATCGGGAGTTTTATTTGTATACTTGAACTTAGCTTTATAGGTTTTTCCTTTGCTGATCGTTCCCAAATCAATCATTTTCTCATCAAAGAAATCTTCATTGCTATTATTATGGTCTAGTAAATAAAGTATCTCTTTATAATATTCCTCAGAGACTATCGGATGTTGTATGGAAGGAAAAAACAGATATTTAGCGCGAAAGTCTGTATTCATCAAAAACAAATAAGGGCGTCCAAGGCTTTCTTTATCTTCCGGCAATGCTCCATTAGATCCTAATGAAAGAAAATAGATAGGAAATTGGATATTATATTTCTTCTGAGCAAGCTTAAGCATACGAATATTGCTATAACTCGCAAACCCTATTACATGATTGGAAAGGTTCAATTTATTCATTAAATCAATTTCAGACCTAATACATAATTCACAATTTAATTCACTAAATCGAAAAATTAGCTTTGATTTTTTCAAAATACTATCCAACCTGCATTTTGTCCCATTTATATCTGTCAATGGATAATAAAATGGAAAAGAGAAACCTTCTGACTGAAAAATATTCATAACAGTAAATTTTCCATAGTCAGGTTCTACTTTATTCGTATTATCAGTTTTACAACTAATGACCAAAACGATAATAAAGCATACAGAGATATGTTTAAAAATTCCAAGGTTCATTTTAATTTTATTTTTATTATAACCGGATTATCAAACTCTCGCATATTTTCTACCATTCCATCCAAATACGGAGAAAAGTTACCTTTCAACTGTCTTCTTATCAAAGAAGCCGGTTCTACAGATTTATACATATAATTTTCGTCTACAAAATCAATGACCGACGGTAGTGAATTTTGATTAAAATCATCCATCAAAAAATAGCCCATATTATGAATCGTACGATCCTTTTTATTAACATATGCAGATCCAATAATTCCTCTGGCATAATTAAAAAACAGATAATCGTCCGTCTCAAAAAAAGCATTAAACAAGGTTGTCAAATTTCCATTCTTCTTTTCAGATTCCATTCGTTCCAAATCAATCTCCTCATTGAAAGATGGAGAGTAGGTATTTGTCAGAAATTCTATTCGATATTTAGGTCTTAAACGTCCTATACTATCAATAGAATATATTTCAGGTTTCAAATATTCAACTAACAACATAGTATCTTTATAAAACGAAAAGACATTTCTTGATGACGGAATTTGAAGATATTTATCATCAAATATATATTTCAATTGTTCATGTTTAAATTCATCGTTCTCCATTACTACATATCGACATTGTTCTGGAAATGTTTCACTATAAAAATCAGCATTAGGAGTACGACCAAGATAATAATAAGTATAATTACCTTGTATCCCAAAAGAAGAAAGAATGAATGGCGACTCCATTTTCCTAATAAATTCCCCTTTTTCTGTATAAGCATATATTGTTTTAGACATATCTGAATAAATGTAGATATCCCCTGTTGTCATATCCATTGTAAAATCATAAATACGAGGATACTCATCGGGGCCTTTCCCTTGCTTATGGATCTTATGAAGAAACTGCCCTTTTGAGTTAAAACAAAAAATAGCTTCAGTCAATTGATCCCAAATATAAAATTGATCATTCCACACTATCAATTTATTCATTTTCCCCATCAAAACAGTGTCTGCTGTTTGCAAAGGCACATATTCTATTTTCTCCACAATTGTAGATATTTTAAACGGTTCCTTTCGATTGATGTCATCCGGATCTATTGCAATTACCTGGAATAAAGAATCGCTTACTGCAATCTCACGAATATTCACATTTCTCTTACACGAAGAGAAAGAGAACATAGCACACACAAGGATATATAATATTTTTCTCATCTCAATTTATTATAAAAAATAATCAGTTTCATTATATTAAAAACAATTTAACTCAAAAGAATTAATTTGTGTTACTAACCATACAAGCAGTACAAATTATAGTTTACGCCAATTTTCAAGTGGTTCATTGTTTATACGATATGGCAATACATAATCACAAAAACCTTCAAACGAATAATATTTACTCCACTTCCGTCTTCTCCAAGCTTCAAAAGCTAAATCTATATTTTCAATCAACAAATCTGATGAAACAACGGATACATCACTCACATTCTTTATTTTATAGTTTGAGCGTTTCCACCTTTTTTTAAGCGCTTCATCCATTATCCCTTTCTGAGGTATCACAGAACGAAGAGCCGACTTTACACTATCAAGTTCCGAACCGACAGATGAACAACGAAAAGGTAAATTTGCTATCAGAAACTTTGCGGCCCGCAATTTCTCCGGTTCATTTGCATAATGTTTTAGTACCCGCTCCAATTCTACACAATTATCATTGGCCTGTTCTAAACTAAAAGAGACTTGTCTATCCAATGTATCTTTACAAGAGAAAGAAGACATTAAGAATATTGTAATGAAAAAGAATTGTATACATTTCATTTATTCCTGATTTTAAGATTAACAAACATCCATCATTTTCCGATACGCAAAGGTGGAAAAGAAATAAAGGAAATACTTTTAATATTATCTCAGAAGATAGCAATTGCATTCCAATTACGAAAACGAGACATGTGTACAAAAAAACAAGACAGCAGTGACAATTAATTCCGAAAATGTAACAGAGCTATCTCAAATAAGAAGTTGCTGATCTGAAAAAGATAGAATACTTTTACTGATTTTATCAGTAATACAAATCTGGCTATTCTGATAAAATAACTTTACCACCTCTCCTATTATGCAATCGTCCCGGATTTCTAAAGGTATCATTAAAATGCGATCCTCCACCATTGACGAATAGTCAAACCTATCCACGATATTATCCCAGTCTATTTGCAGAACTGTCAGATTACTTTCATTACTATATTTTGATTTTTTTTCACAGCCTACAAGAAAATAATCGAAAAAAACACGTATTTTTTCATATTCATAATCATATTTTATAAGTTCAATTGTATTTGTTCTCTACAACTATAATTTCTTAAAAAATTTATTCTTAGTTCTCAAAACAGAGAAAGTCCCCAAAACACTCCTTTTAGGCATACAATCTTGTATTACTTTTATAACATTAATCAATAATTGAGTGTATCCAATAATACTTTCATCTCCGACCGCATTTCCTCAATAGCTTTAGAATATACCTTCGGCTCTTTTGTGAGTACAGTATTAGCCATCATCTTTAGTTTCTCCGGCTGATAATACCCTTGTTCTGCATAAAGTTTTGCTAATAAATAATAAGGATAAATCCTTCCTGGAAGCCTATAAGAGGAGCGGAGATAGTATTCTTCCGCCAATTCATAACGCTTCAACAGTTGATTGTTTTTTCCCATAATATTAAATATCATAGGATCACAACTATAATCAGATGCTTCTTGCAGTATTTCATTAGAAGCCTCATATTCATTCAATTTATGTAAACAGTGACCGTATTCAAAAAGAAAAGTAGCACGATTTCTCAATACGGGATAAAGTTCCATATAATCTTTTTTCACAGCACTATAAGCACCAACCCGATATAATAGACTACAATCGGCCCATCTTTTACAAGATTCATAGATATTCTCCTTCCATCCCCAAAAACCAACAACACCAACTATGAGAGCAAAAATCCCCCAACCCACTCGAGAGTTTCCAATCAAACATACTGATAAAAAAAGTACCAATGAAATAATAAAAGCAGGTAGCTGCATTGGATAAGAAGAAAAAGAAAATACTAAAAGTGCAACCAATCCACCGCAGAGACTTATTCGCCCACTTTTTTTTCCTCTATAAAAACAAAACAAAATGAACGATAAAATACAAAATGTAACCGGAATCCCCCACTCTATTGCTACTTGTAAATATTCATTAAAAGCGTAGACCGGACTACCAGCTACCAATTCCTCTTGAGGTGAATAATCTCCTTGTGCAAAATAGTTTTCTTGAGTTTTACCAAAAGCAGATGGAAAACCATATGTACCATAACCAGTTAAAGGTTTATCAACAATCGCCTTACTGGCAATTTTCCACATGAACAACCTGCCGTCTGCCGAGTTCTTCTTCAAATTAAAGGCTGCAATTCCTCCAACTATCAAACAAATAAACAATAGTACAATAATTGCAATAACCTTCTTACGATACATCTGCCATACTGTTTGAATCTGGACTTTCCATGAGTAGTGTATTCCATATATCCATAACCCAGAAATAATTGCAGCTAACCAAGCCGAACGACTCATGCCAGCAGGAAGAATACAAATTATCAACAATAGAATCCCTCCTGATAAATAATGCATCACCTTTTCTATATTATTCAAGTTTACAGCTTTATCCTTTAGCGCCAACCATTCATTCAGACAAACAGGAAAGATCATTGCCAAATATCCAGAGTAAGGTCCAGGATTGAAAAAAGTTCCAGTTAACGAAAATAATGAATGGTTGGATGACAATAATCCATATATTTGCCACATTCCCCATACAGATTCAATACCAGCCAAAAGAATAAGTGTCCATACAATAATTGTATCTAGTTCATCTCCTATCTTTATGCTTTTCGATGAAAAAAGTAAAATGGGAAATATAATTACCATAAATAATACACTTACTTTTGATAACCAATACCATTGCCCTGCCATCTCTCCAGGTAGTATTTCTGGAAAAGACAAGATACTAATACATAAAAGCAAAGCTGCTATAATAGTCAATAACAACCGAATTAGTATAAGTTCGTAATTATTTCGCTTGATCATCATTTCTTTAGCTCTCCACAGATTAAGTCTGATATCATAAAAATATCTACATTCATTTATAATACTTCCAGTCCACTCTACTACGATACACCATTCTACTCCAAAGCGATCTATTTTTTCACTTAATAAATACATAACTTTTTTCTAAAATCTTCTTATTGTATTTTTGCTCCTACTCTATCCCATCTAACCTTACCTGTATCCATATCTTTGGACATTCCTATCCAACTTGCTTTACCTACAATAAATTCTTCAGGTAGTAATCCCCAATAACGCGAATCGCAAGAACTTTCCGTTTTATCACCAACTACAAAATAATAACTTTTCAGAAAACGATACTTTGTAATCTTTCTACCATCCAAAAAGATTTTCCCATGACAAAATTCTAGTTTCTTTTTCTGCTCCCATTCTATAACTTGTTTATATAGTATCATATTCATATAATTCATAGGAATGAGTGCGCCCGCATTTGGAATATAGAAAGGTCCAAACGTTTTAATAGTCCATTCAAACAATGAATCATTAGGATAGGCTCGAATGGCAATCCCGACGCCCTCATGATTACTTTCTTCATACTCTAATCTCCCCAACAAAGTTTTCTGAGACTTCACATTACCTAAGGGTATATTACAACCCCGAACTTCATATTGTCCTTTTTTTATAATGAATGTATCCCCTGGCAATGCAACACACCGCTTTACATAATATGAAAGAAGATCGAATCGGATGTGCTTATCTTTCTTTATAGGATAAGGGTAATTAAAGACCACTACATCATTACGTTCTATCTGTCTAAAACCTGGCAGACGCTTTATAGCAAATTCTTTCCCATCTGCAGCATCCCAAAGATTAAATATTCGGGCACCATACACAAGCTTATTCACCCAAACAACATCTCCCGAAATCAAAGTCGGTTCCATAGAACCCGTAGGAACATGAAAAGAAGTAATACAAAATATTTCTAATAATAACCAAATAGTAAAGCAACCACATGCCAATAACAATAATGCAAAGCACCTGTTTACTGCTAATATAAACTTGTATTTCATTCTACTTCTCATTAGCCAAACAACTATGATTTAATTCAAAAGAATTTACCCTTCACCATATTTAGATAAGAAGATGTTAATATAGGAATTTCCTTCTGAGGAATATACATATATTGTACCCTCATTTTTTTATTTGGTGAAAGTACAAACATATATGGTAGACCTATGTCTTTCAATAATTTGTTAGCATCTGCTTTCATATTATAAATAGCAAATTTTATCTTATTCAACTTCTTAAAACGTCGCATATACACATCTGTTTCATAATTTGTAAACAACAATATACGATCAGCGCCTATTGAATCTGCATATATATTCAGGTTTTTAATCTGCTCGTCTATACAAGTTTGGCAGTTTAGCTCTGAATATCTTAAAATAAGTTTGTTTTCATTTATAATATCTCTCAATCTCACCTTTAAGCCATTTACATCTGTCAAGAAAAGACTATCTGATAAAAAATCTCCATTATATTCAAGTTCATACAATCTATTTTCTTTATGCATACGAAGTTCTGTATTTTGAAGGAAACTGACCTCAACCGATTTCATCAAAGCGCCAATCACTTTTTTATCAGTATTATATTTATAAAACCAACACAAATTACTAACTATTACTACTAATAATAATATATAATCCCTCATTTTCGTGGACAACACTCCAATTCCCATTTCATTTCTTTACTTTAGCAAGTACAACAATAGGGTTATCATCCTCTTTGGTACTGTTATAAATTTCTTGAAAACGTTCTTTATCTTGCGGACGGACAAAAGAGGATTTGCTGTAGGTAGACTCCCAAGATGACAAAAAGCTAGCAGCAGGTTCCATCACTATCATTTCATCATTATCTGTAAAGTAATAATGATACATGTAGAAATTACCTAAATCTCCGAGAGTCAACCAATTTCCAACTTTATACTTATCAGTTCGTTTATCATACAAAACAGAACGGACAATTACATCACCATATTTTACAATGAAATGATCTTTCAAATTTACGATCTCATCAAGACCTAGAATATATCGTTTATCCATAGCAGTCATCATAATTTCCATTCCATCCTTTTTCCTAAGTTCAGCTGGCATAGAACGTTTTGAAAAATGGTACACATATCGTGGAGCCGCAGATTCTGATGTTACACTATAAATAGTGTCATTATTAGCAAATAAAACAAGAAGTTCATCATCATACCGACTCAAACATTGTTGAAGCCCCCAAGTTGAATGTTTCTTTGAAAGTTCTTCGTCAAATGGTAAACAAGCAATAATATCATCTGTTTTCATATTATGTTGGAATAAATTAAAGTTACCTATAGAGGAATATCTATTATTAGATAAAAGATACACATACTCATTCATAATATAAAAATCTGAAAAATTAATATTGTCATCAATATCCAATCTTATGCCGATTCGAGTTTTCAAATCATAATCGTACAATTGTCTTACATCATCATCCATTATATATATATGAGAATCTACCACTTGGAAACGTCCTAATCTACTGTATTCTCCCGGACCTTCACCTCGCTGTCCTATTCTCCCGACATATTTACCTGATTCATCAAAGATGAGGATTGCCTGAGAAACTCTATCTGCTATATAAATCAAGCCATTTGCATAATCCACTTGCCGAATGTCAGAGAGCAGGCATTCATCAGTCGTCTCTAGTTTTACAATCTTTACATTATTTTCTATCAATGAAGAAATATCTATCTGCTCAGAAACTTTATCCACATCAATTGTGAAATCCATAACGGCAGGTAAATCTCCACTTTGACTATTGTTTACACTGCTAAGGTGACAAGCAGATAAGATAATAACAGCAACAACTGTATTGATTATTTTTTTTATATTTTTCATCTTTCTTTTATATTATACCATTATGAATAGCCTTTTTATAGGCTATTCATAACCAATTTATTTTATAGTAGGAATTCTTTGATGACAATTATAAGGATCACATCCCGTAGGGTCCTCTCCTTTTTCAGGCTTTTCACAAAAATTTTCCATTCCACGTATCTCGTATTTTTTTCCACCAATATGGATTGCACCTTCTGGTACTGCAACACCAGCATCCAGTTCTATATATATAGTGCATGGTTCGGGATTGTTGTTTTTATTAGGTACAAAATAATCAATTTCCTTAGGGTCATTAGCTGAACTATCTAAATCAGCTAAAGAAAGTAAAACCTTACAACCATTATTTTTTATCACATACATGTTTCCCGCTGCTAATGCCACGGCAAACGCAAACACTAATAAATACTTTTTCTTATTCATTTTTCCTTTTTTTAATTTTAATACTTTTTCCACAAAAACACTTTAAAACAATATACTCTAAATAATATCACCTCCTTTCTTTTTCATTTATGATTCACTCTCATTTAATCAAATTCTTATATTTCTTTAAGGAAACACCTGCTTCCCATTCTCTATATAAAACACCTTCTCTTCTTTTCCCCGGGTTAAATCCCGAAGGTGAAACAAAGCCCCTTTGGGTACTTTATCAAAAATAAGAGTGTCTTTCACAGCCTTTTGTTTATCAACATAAACCCACCCTTCATTTCCAGCTTGATAGCGTAGTTCATAGACATCTCCTATCCGGATAAAATTGTCATCATTACGGGGGATATATACCATGCGGTCTATAAGTACTTCTTTACCGAAGTCCATCGTAATATAGCTTCCCTTTTTTCGCGAGAGAAATAGTGTCAGAGGGTCATGATCCATGCACAACGGTAATTCATCAGCAGGAGGCTGACCCTCATAATCACTTTCATAAATGTCAATGGCTTTGAGAGGCTGATCTTTGTAATAAAAGTTGAGATCGGCAATCTCGACAAAGAGATCGTCGGGAGCAACGTAACGAATATAACGGCACTTTCTTGGAATATCGAAGTGCACCGTGTTTATATTCACTTTCGGTGTATCGACGATGTGATATAATAGTAGTTTGTGTTGAAAATCCTTAGATAAGGAACTGTAAATTTTGGCCCCTACCACTTTCGTCATATGATTGGCTATACGAGGATAGAGAGGACATTTACGTGTCACTATGCTACGTTCACTTTGATTCTTATCCGGAACAAAGGTGATTGACGAATCCCCTTTCAAAGTGAAAGGATGTCCGGTCTGCCGATATCTCTTCCCATCAAAATAAAGAGGTTGGTAGGCGATATCAGATTCTATGTTATGGAATACAGCTCTACCGTCGACTACTTTTGCCATATCTACAGCAACCCATCTGCGGGGACTGAAAATACCAAGATACATATATTCTTCCGATTCGTCTTCCGAAGGAACTTCATACTGAGTCTGGAAGTACTCCTTACTGACATCCAATCTAAAAAGATCTTTAAAATAAGAGGGTACCTTAGGATTATGTATCATTCCTTCATAGGGTTCGGGCTGCATACCAAAACAGGCCCGAAGTACTTTCCCCCTTTTCCTACCATCATCATACCGATCACCTCTGACAGCATCTTTCTCTGTAAACCAAAGCGGGACATAGAGATGTGTAGTATCTAAAACAACATTCCAGGTATGGCTTGCCAAATGATCCGGAGAAAAGGGAAGTTCATCTACTGCAACAGGGATTCCTAAGGAACGTAATACATATACCAGAAAATCACAGGAGTCTATGCACTTACCTACCCGATGTTTCAATAAGAATTGTGCTCCCAGGTGAGGAAGATTCAAATTACGATTGAATATGAATTTTTCGTCTCTCAGGTGTTGCCCAATCACATTGGAGGCTTTTATAACATCAGAACCTGTGTATACCGAATCGAGCAGAAAAGAAAACTTTTCACGATAGATACTTCTCCAGTTCTCTAATGGCTCATTGTCTATTCGATAGGGAAGAATCAACTCACAAAATTCATCAAACGAAACATATTTGTTCCAAGGGCGTTTCTCCCATTCTTCAAAAGCCAATTCTATATTCTCTATCAGATAATCAGTAGTGATAACATGTGCATCATATATTTTAGGGAGGTGGTTATAGGTGAAGCCTTTCAAAGGATCCACCTTTTCGTCCGGTAATTTACCCTCTTTATCCACACTGGCTTTAATAGCTTTTATACTATCCAGTACGTGTCCGGTATAACTAAAGTATCGAGGCATGTTTTCGATAAGGAAACAACAGGCTTTCAATTTAAGAGAATCATCTTTATAATAGGTTAAGACTTTCTCTAACTCCGAACGGTTGTCACCGGCAAAAGCCAAAGCGTATTCCAAACGTTGGTTTGTTTCTTTACACGAACTGAAGAGAAAAGAAAATATCGTGATAAAGACAGGTAGTATTTTAATCATTGCGTCTTTCATAAGTAAATAACTGTTGACGCAAAGATAGGAGAAGACAATGGATACATGTATATCTATCCTCGCCCAATAGGTATGTAATTATACCAAACATCAAAAACATACAAATTAGGCGGAAACAGATATATCATTTTTTCAATATATCGGGGATAGATTCTTTATATTACAAAAGTACGTATTTAAGTATGTGTTAATTACCTATTTAATACATCGTTAAAATGCATACTTTATACACATAAAGTACGTACTTTTTTAACGTATTGTATTACAGACATATATAATAGATTCAGACTCTTTTTATATATTAAAACAAGTGTGGGATACTCACGTACCCCACACCCCAACCAATCGTGTATTAATCTATACAAATCAAATCTAATTACTACAATTTAGAAAACATGTAAGATTTAGGAATTTCGTATTATCGAATAAGATGAAACAATGTTCCATACTTTTCTATTATTCTCTGACATTTCTTTTTTCAATTTTTCTGCAATGGCCTCCAACTCACGTACAGAAAGTTTAGAAGCTGCTGTTATTTCCTTTTGCAATTGGTCCAGAGAAAAGTATTCATCCAATTCTCCACCTATATTGCCCAAGAAGTGGTTATGATATTGTTCCACTACATTGGCAGAAGTCAACAAACCACCTGATCCATAATCACCAATAATGATAACAGGCTTTTTATGTAAAGCTCCTTGCAGAGCCACATATTTATGACCTATTACAAGACTGGCATTTTGTATCAATGTATCTAACTCAAATTCTTCACGTACAGTTACATGAGATGCATATCCTATATCATAAAGTTCCTGTTCTCCCGAATAAATGATATTAATCTTATATTGAGTCAGTGTGTTCAAAACAATAAATGTTCTTAATGCCGAACGCCCATTACCCACTCCAACAAGAATAGCAGGCTTGGAATGCGGATATTTAAGATACCTATCCACTTCTCCGTCCCACGGAAAAGGAAGAGCTGTAACACAACTATCACAGGAATAAGTTTTTTCCGGTGCGATGAGCAGCAAATGTTCATACTGCGTGGCATCTTCTATAAACTCATCTTCATAATCATCTGCCAAGATCGAATAAACAATTGGAATGGCAGGGCGTAATGTCTGTATTTTCTCATAACCTCTTCTATTAAAAGCAAAGGCAAGATTATAAGAAAGCCACATCTCCTTGGCAACATCGCCTGCCATATCCACTTGATAACGTCCATCTTTCAACAGCTTTATCAAACCTTCACAGGTCTTTTGCTGTGTATATGTGTTGCAACAAGCAGAAAATAGAATTTTCCTCATATTATATTTATGGATTACATTAATGTAAAATTGCCATAAACATAACCATCCTTTGAGTTTCTAAATTCTATTGTATAAGTACCAGCATTGTAATCTTCTACAGGAATAGCAAGTGATTGCCCACAAGCAGTTACCTCTATAGAAGAGGTGTACACATTTTGAGTGGCATCCTTTATTACTATATTCACATCACCTACAGGAGCGGTAAATTCAACAATCAAAACATTTCCTTCGAAAGTTGCTTCAATAGGAATAGCAGGATCTAACGAACGACTACCAATCTGAGAGAATTCTCCTTTTAATACTAACCCATCTTCAAGAGGAGTACCTGCAAAAACATTGCTCATCATAAACAATGCTACCAATAATGACATAAACAAACGTGATTTCATAAATATACTGTTTTTTGTTTCTCCAAATGTACGATGTACTGATGAGAAAAGCAAAAAAACGACCCGGACAATTTGAGTTAGTCCAATAAGAAGTAAACAGTTATATATCAAACAATTACAGAAAATAAAAAATTATCGACCCGGACAATTGGAAATTTATTTTCTTAGTATTTTCGTATAAAATGGTCTAAATCCTCCTGAGCTGATATATTTAAGCGTTTTTTCAATCGACCTTTGGCTTTAGTTATAGAGTCAGATGTAGTGAAAAAGACACGTTTTAACGCATCATTAGTAAAACCAAACTTCAATAAACAACAAATTTCAAGATCATGTTTAGTCAATGTAGGATATTCTTCCTGCAGACGAATAAGCATATCCGAATACAAATAATTAAATAAGTCAAACAAACATTCCCAATCCGGACGAGAGAGTTCTCCTTTCACAGCACCAGACTTTAACGAAAGTAACATACGGAATGTAGATATATACCTTGCATCAATAGGCGAACACGAATTATCAATATCACCACCCAATGTATTCAAACGTTCTGTTAGCGTTTTATTCTGTCCTTGCAGAAGCAAAACTTTTCCATTCAATTCTCCAATCTTAGTACGATAGTCCTCTGATTCACTTTGCAATTCCTGGTAATTTACCAACTCTTCCTGATAGAGTGCTATCTCTTCTCTGTTTTCAACAATCTGTTTTTCAATCTCCTGTATTCGTTTCTTATTCTGACGTTGTCTGTAATAAAAATAGTAAGCACCAAGAAAAACCAAAAGGGCCAATAAGAAACAAAGCCAAACAATCGTCTGATTCTTTATCTTCAATTGAAGATTTTCGTTTTGTAACTTCTCATTCTCATATTTCTTCTGTAAACTCGCTACCGTTTCTCTTATCTCTGCTTTTTGAATTTCTCTATTTAATGAATCAGATTTCTCTTTATATTCTATAGCTTCCCAAGGATTCTTACGCATTTTTTCTAATTCAAATAATAATCTATAAGTATCTGCTTGTGTATAAATATTAGTAGCCTCTGTAGCCCTTTTCAAATATTTTTCAGCTTCATCTTTATTATCCATTAAAAGACAATTATACCCCAAAGAAAGATATATCTCTGAGAAAAGAGATGTTTTTCCGTCCAGTTCAAGAGCTTGCAACAAATAATATTCAGCTTTCTGATAATCTCTTTTCATTCGATGTAATAACCCTAATTCCTGAAGAATAGTTAATTCTGATTTACATTTAGAACGATGAGCTAACTCCAAAGCTTTTTGATAATAGGTATACGCACTATCAGAACTGGCACCTATAGAAAGATAATACCGTCCAATACTCCTTAATGCATAGCTCATACAACAAGTATCCTTAATTATACGATAACAACTCAGAGCTTCTTGATAATTCAAAAGAGATTCGTCTGCAAGATCCTGGTTCCAGTTCAATGTTCCCATTTCTTCTAAAATAAGTCCCAATGTTCTGTACTCCTTGCTCCCTTCGAATATACTTCTGGCCTTCAAATAATACCTCATAGCATCTTCCGGGCGATTCAGTTCTTTCATTACTCTACCATAATAAAAGAACGCCTTTCCTTTAGCTATCCAATTCTCATCATGAGAGCCATAATATCCTACTGCAATTGCAATTAAAGAATCCGATTCCGGTTTAATGTAGTTTTTATCCATAGCTTGTGTCATTAACAAGCTATAGTCAGCCTGGGCTTTACCATGTAAAACATCAGGGTTGGGTATACGTTTTAGAAGATTAAGAGCACTATCCGGGGCTACCTCCATGCATTTTTCAACCAAAGATAGTGTTTGAACGACTGAATCGGGAGTCGTCTGGCAAGAAATTACCCATAAGGATAGAATGAGCAAAGATAAAAAATGATAAGTAGTACGTCGTAACATGTCTATATTGAGTTTTGTGCAAAAATACACAAAAAACTCTTAGATCAGTTACTTACAGCAGCGTTTTGTTCCAAGCGTTGGTGTTCCTGGATAAGTTGCATGTTTTCTTTTGCCTTAGATACGAACTCCTTCACCATTTTATTCATTTTAAAAGAATAAGGAGCATCTTTCATTATATCCTCTATTTGCGGAGTCATTACGGGATAAGGAAGATTACTACACAACATTAAAAAGACACTGGGGCCTAACACCGTTTCATAATTATCAGATATAAACGACTTAACATACTGATTCATCTCATTAATCAACGCTTCCCCCTCCTTCGTCAACTGTTCATGAATATCAGCAAGATCAGCACCCTCCATCACCATACGGGCTTCCTTATGTTCTAACTCTTCAATCTTCATATCCATGGCATTTTTCTTATCGATAAACTCATAAAGAGCATCATTAAGAGGAGTACCCTTAGCTGCCAGTTCTGTATTGGTAATTGTTATTTTAATATCACCTTTTTCTATCACTAAAGGCATAATAGCCTCATCATCCATATAGAGAGTAGCCATCATCACAGAATCCACAGTACCTTTCATTGAAAACAATCCATGAATAACCTCTGCCGAATCAAGTTTTATCCATTTCCCTTCCTGCAATGTTTTTATAAACAACATTCTTCCATCAAGGCTGCTTACCGATGACGAACCTTCTATCTTATACTTGCGACCACAGGAAGTAAAGACGAGAAGCAAAAGCAATAAAGGCAAAAATTTACTCACACGCATCTGTTTGTAGGTTTTCATGCTGCAAAGGTACAACGGATTCAGATTTGAATGAAACATTTTATCAATATTTAAAACTTGTAAGACTCTTTTCTTTAATAATCCTTATAAACACCAGTTTTGGGTATGTATTTTCATTTAGTTTACCTAAATTTGCAAGCTATGACTTGACAAATAGTCAACATTAACGATTCTGATTCATAATTTATAATTCATAATATAATAGAATGTCAACTTACGCACCCTTTGCCAAACCGCTCTACGTGATGCTAAAACCCGTTGGAGCAGTGTGTAATCTCGCATGTGATTATTGTTACTATCTGGAAAAGGCTAAATTATATAAAGAGAATCCCAAACATGTAATGAGTGAAGAACTTCTGGAAAAGTTCATTGAAGAATATATTAACTCTCAGACAATGCCACAGGTACTTTTCACATGGCATGGCGGAGAAACATTAATGCGCCCTTTATCTTTTTATAAAAGGGCGATGGAACTACAGAAAAAATATGCCCGGGGACGTACAATAGATAACTGCATACAGACCAATGGTACTATGCTGACGGACGAATGGTGTGAATTCTTTCGTGAAAACAACTGGCTGGTAGGCGTGTCTATCGATGGTCCACAGGAATTCCATGATGAATATCGCAAAAACAAGCAGGGAAAACCTTCTTTTATAAAAGTAATGCAGGGCATCAACCTCCTCAAAAAGCACAAAGTGGAGTGGAATGCCATGGCGGTAGTAAACGACTATAATGCAGACTATCCACTGGAATTTTACCGTTTCTTCAAAGAACTCGATTGTCATTATATACAGTTTGCTCCTATCGTAGAACGTATTTTCAAGCACACTGACGGACGTCATTTAGCTTCACTTGCCGAACAGGAAGGTGGTGAACTTGCAGACTTTTCCATTACCCCGGAACAATGGGGTAACTTTCTATGTACCCTATTTGACGAATGGGTAAAAGAAGATGTAGGAAACTACTATATACAATTATTTGATTCAACACTCGCTAATTGGATTGGTGAACAACCCGGCGTTTGCTCTATGGCCAAGACTTGCGGCCATGCCGGAGTAATGGAATTCAATGGAGATGTATACTCTTGCGACCACTTTGTATTCCCGGAATATAAACTGGGGAATATTTACAACAAGACTCTGGTAGAGATGATGTATAGCGAAAAGCAGAATGCCTTTGGACAAATGAAGCAGAGCTCTCTTCCAACTCAATGTAAAGAATGTGAGTTCTTATTTGCCTGTAACGGAGAATGTCCGAAGAACCGTTTTATAAGAACAGCAAGCGGAGAACCCGGGCTGAATTACCTTTGCAAAGGTTATTATCAATTTTTCCAGCATGTAGCACCCTATATGGATTTCATGAAAAAAGAGTTGATGAATAAACGTGCTCCGGCAAATATAATGGAAGCCATAAAAAAGGGAGAGTTATAAAAGGGAGAAGGGAGAATTGAGATGGGAGAAGAAAAAAACTCTTTGAACATCATTCGTAAATAATAAATCATAATTTATAAATCATAAATCAAAAAGATGAATAAACTAAAACTTTATGTACTGGCGCTAATGGCGCTAATCGTTTGTTCCGTTAAAGCGGACGAAGGAATGTGGCTGTTACAGTTGATGCAGCAGCAAAACTCCATCGACATGATGAAAAAACAGGGATTAAAGCTGGAAGCAACTGATCTCTATAACCCGAATGGAGTATCCCTAAAAGATGCAGTAGGTATCTTTGGTGGTGGATGCACCGGAGAAATTATCTCACCGGAAGGACTTATCCTGACTAACCACCATTGCGGATATTCATCTATCCAACAACACAGTTCGGTAGAGCATGATTATCTGACAGACGGTTTCTGGGCTACTTCAAGAGATAAAGAATTACCAACCCCGGGATTAAAATTCACATTTATCGAACGAATTGAAGATATCACAGATCTTGTAAACCAGAAGATAGAGTCTAAAGAGATCACAGAAGCTGAATCTTTTACTCCGGAGTTTCTTAATAAACTTGCAAAAGACCTCTATGCAAAGAGTGATCTGAATGAAAAGCCAGGTATTGTTCCACAAGCTTTGCCGTTCTATGCAGGTAACAAATTCTACATGTTTTATAAGAAAGTATACCCGGATGTACGTATGGTGGCTGCTCCCCCCTCATCAGTAGGTAAGTTTGGTGGTGAAACGGATAATTGGATGTGGCCTCGCCATACCGGCGATTTCTCTATGTTCCGTATCTATGCAGATGCCAATGGCGAACCTGCTGAATACAGTGCAGATAACGTACCTTTGAAAACCAAAAAGCATCTTTCGATCTCTTTGAAAGGACTGAAAGAAGGTGATTATGCCATGATTATGGGATTCCCCGGAAGCACCAGCCGTTATCTTACTGTTTCGGAAGTAAAAGAGCGTATGAACTCTACCAACGAACCACGTATTCGTATACGTACAGCTCGTTTGAACATATTGAAGGAAGTCATGAACGCCAGTGATAAGACCCGCATCCAGTATGCCAACAAATATGCAGGTTCATCCAATTACTGGAAAAATTCGATTGGAATGAATAAAGCCATTATTGATAATGATGTGCTGGGTACAAAAGCAGAACAAGAAGCACGTTTTGCACAATTTGCCAAAGAAAAAAACAATGCAGCCTACATGAATGTAGTGAAAGAAATTGATGATGCGATAGCCATTACCGCTCCTCTCACCTACCAAGCTACTTGTCTGACAGAAGCTTTCTTCGCTGCCATTGAATTCGGAAGTCCTTATCAGATCATGGAAAAACTGGAAAAAGCACTGGAAGAAAAGAATGATTCTGCCATTAACGCCAATATCGAAATTCTGAAAAAAGTCTTTGCTGATATTCATGACAAAGATTATGACCACGAAGTAGATCGTAAAGTAGCCAAAGCTTTGTTCCCGCTTTATGCTGAAATGATTCCGGCAGAACAGCGCCCCAACTTCTACAACACGATTGAAAAAGAATATAAAGGAGATTATAACAAGTTCGTTGATGCAATGTACGACTCCTCTATTATGGCTAACCAGGCTAACTTTGATAAATTTATCAAAAAGCCAACTGTAAAAGCCATCCAAAAAGATCTGGCTACTCAATATTCACGTGGAAAATATGAAAAACTGATAGAACTCAGATCAGCACTTCAGGCTGAAGATGAAAAGCTGGACTCACTGCATAAAATCTATATCCGTGGCCTGGGCGAAATGAAACTCCCCGTTCCTTCTTATCCGGATGCCAACTTCACGCTACGTCTGACTTACGGTAATGTGAAACCTTACAGCCCAAGAGACGGTGTGTTCTATAAGTACTATACTACAACAGACGGTATTCTGGAAAAAGAAAATCCGGAAGACCGTGAGTTCAATGTGCCTGCAAAACTGAAAGAGCTGATCGAAAAGAAAGACTTCGGACGTTATGCAATGCCTAATGGTGATATGCCTGTCTGCTTCCTTTCAACCAATGACATCACCGGTGGTAATTCCGGAAGCCCTGTGCTGAACGAGAACGGTGAATTGATCGGTTGTGCTTTTGACGGCAACTGGGAATCATTGAGTGGGGATATCAATTTCGATAATGACCTGCAACGCTGTATCAACCTGGATATCCGTTATGTTCTCTTCATCCTCGATAAACTTGGCGGATGCGGACACTTAATTGATGAAATGACAATTGTAGAATAGTTATTCTATTTGCCAATATGCCAATGTGCCAATTGCTCTTCAGCATAACAGCGCAACCAATTGGCACATTGACATATTGGCAAATTAGCACATTATTATATATAAATGAAAAAACAATTATTAATAGCTGCCCTCTCTCTTGTGGCCCTTACAGCACATGCCGACGAAGGTATGTGGATGCTGACCGACTTACAGGCTCAGAACGCTGCTGTTATGAGAGAACTCGGACTAGAAATTCCGATTGAAGAAGTATATACTCCTAATGGAATTGCCCTTAAAGATGCAGTTGTCCACTTTGGTGGCGGCTGTACCGGAGAGGTGATCTCGGCAGAAGGATTAGTACTGACTAACCACCACTGTGGATATGGTGCTATCCAGCAACACAGTAGTGTGGAACACGACTACCTGACAGATGGTTTTTGGGCAATGAACAGGGATGAAGAACTTCCTTGCGAAGGACTGAAGATCACTTTTATTGACCGTATACTGGACGTCACACCATACGTCAACGAACAATTGAAGATAGATAAAGATCCCGAAGGCACCAATTACCTGTCTCCCAAATACCTGGAGAAAGTAGCCGATCGTTTTGCCAAAGCAGAAAATATCGAAGTAACCCCGGCAACCAAACTGGAACTGAAAGCCTTCTACGGAGGCAACCGTTATTATCTTTTTGTTAAAACGGTGTACAGTGATATCCGCATGGTAGGTGCCCCTCCTTCTTCCATCGGTAAGTTTGGTGCTGATACAGACAACTGGATGTGGCCTCGCCATACCGGTGATTTTTCTTTGTTCCGTATCTACGCTGATAAAGACGGTAAACCCTCTGAATACTCCAAAGACAATATTCCATTGAAAGTGAAGAAACATCTCACAATCAGCCTTGCAGGAATACAGGAAGGAGACTTTACTTTTGTAATGGGATTTCCCGGACGCAACTGGCGTTATATGATTTCCGACGAAGTAGAAGAACGTATGCAGACCACCAACTTCATGCGTCAGCATGTACGCGGTGACCGTCAGGAAGTATTAATGGAACAAATGTTGAAAGATCCTGCCGTGCGCATTCACTATGCCAGTAAATATGCTTCATCCGCCAATTACTGGAAGAATGCTATTGGCATGAACGAGGGATTAATCCGTCTCAAAGTACTGGATACAAAACGTGCACAACAAGAGCAACTATTGGCTCGCGGACGTGAAAAAGGAGATGATTCTTATCAGAAAGCATTTGACGAGATACGTTCCATCGTTGCTCATCGTCGTGACGCTATGTATCACCAGCAAGCTATCAACGAAGCGTTGGTGACAGCTCTAGACTTTATGAAGATACCGTCAACTAAAACACTGTCAACGGCATTACAGAAGAAAAATAAAGAAGAAATTCAAAAGGCAACTGAAGAACTGAAAATCGCAGGTGAAAAGTATTTCGCTTCTGTACCTTTCCCCGAAGTAGAGAAACTGGTAGGCAAACAAATGCTGAAAACTTATATGGGCTATATACCCCAAGAACAGCGAATCAACATATTCAAAGTGATAGACAGCCGTTTCAAAGGAGATAGTGATGCATTTGTAGATGCCTGCTTTAAGTATTCTATCTTTGGGAATAAAGAAAATTTTGAGAAGTTCCTTCAAAAACCCAGCCTGAACAAAATAGACAAAGACTGGATGATTCTGCTCAAACATTCTATCACCGACGGATTGATGCAGACAGCATTGGCAATGCATGATGCTAATACAAACTATGATGCTGCCCACAAAGTATGGGTGAAAGGAATGATGGATATGCGTCAGGAAGCAGGTATTCCTATTTATCCTGATGCCAACTCTACACTGAGACTGACATATGGTAAAGTAGCCTCATATGAACCGGCGGACGGCGCTGTATACAAATATTATACAACGCTGAAAGGTGCTATGGAAAAAGAAGACCCTAATAACTGGGAATTCGTTGTACCTGCTAAGTTGAAGCAACTATACGAAACAAAAGATTATGGACGCTATGCTATGAAAAATGGTGAGATGCCTGTTTGCTTCATTGTAGATACTGACAATACAGGAGGAAATTCCGGTAGTCCGGTATTCAATGGCAAAGGTCAACTGATAGGCACCGGCTTTGACCGTAACTATGAAGGATTGACAGGAGATATCGCCTTCCGGCCTTCTTCCCAGCGTGCCGCTTGTGTAGATATTCGCTATACTCTCTTCATTATTGAAAAGTATGCGGGAGCTTCACATATAATCAAAGAGCTGGATATTAAAGAATAATTATATAATGTGCCAATATGCCAATTGGCTGCGCTATTACACTGCACAACTTATTGGCATATTGGCATATTAGCATATTGAACCATTATTACTACCGCCATTTACTCACCGTCTCCGACTTATCAGCGAATTGTGCTGCCAAAGATTTCATACGAGCCTGCAATAAAATCTTCCTTCCATCTTGTATACGAGTATACATCAACTCGTTATTTCCAACCAATCTCCTCCATTGAATACTCAAATAAGCAGCCCACTCTTTTTTACGTCCTATCAATTCGGGCACAGAGTGATAATCTACCTGAGCCGTGTGAAACAAAGAATGACTTTTACGAATGATAAGATAACGGGGACTATTCACAACAGAAACAAGTTCCGAGAGTGCATTAATAAACATCGATTTTTCATAACGTGTACCTCCTTCCAAGTGGCAAAGCACGGCACCATCATCATCGAGTTCCGAAACGACAGTCACTTTCTCTGATTTTATCACGCCTGCCCTGGCAAGTGCCAAAGCTAATGCCTGCCCTATCTTATGAATATCTTTTGATATATCCCGATAACGGATGTACAGCCAGAAAGCCTTCCACATTTCACGTCCGAAAAGAAACAATCCGGCAAGTCCTATAATCACCAACACAAATTGTAACTCTTCTACCCGCCGAAAACGTATTTTGAACAAACCATACAAGACTTCCTGGCCAAACATCAATAAACCGGAAGCAAGACTGCTCAATAAATAAGATATAGTACGGTTCAGGTACAAATGCTGCAATTCATGTGTATGCCTGCATTCTGTGTCACGTGGTATCTTTATTTCCTCTACCAGACTGACACCATTGCCCAATGCCCGCTCCCACTGGTCTTTCAATTTTTCACGCTGAGAAGCACGTAGAAAAGCCCTGTCATTGGCTGCATCTATAGCTTCTGCATCGGAAAAGTCAGCAGGCAATCCCAACCGGCTAATTCCATTTTCGATACCTCCTGTTTCGAGATAAGATATTCCCACAAAACTGCGAAAACGCCTTTTCAACATTTCTACATCATTTCCCCCATCTGAAGCTGTGGGATCTACACAAACCAAATGCCAGATATTACTCGCTTTCTCCCTGTTTCCCTTCTCCACGCGAATAGCACGGCCACGCATCTGATTGGACAACACAAAAGAACCGACAAAGCTGGCCAATACCAATGAATTCAGAACCGGTGCATCCCATCCTTCTCCTAACAACGACTTAGTACCTATCAATATCTCTATACCACCTTTCTGAAACACATCCGTCACTATTTTCACAACATCGTTTTTCAGCCCTTCAGTCAGCGCCACTTGTATGTATCCGGTATCGTAAGGTAATGGATTATAAGTAAGTTTCGTCACTCCCCTGCTTTCTGCACAAGCCTCAAACAACTCGCAGGCAGAAACAGGCAGAATAATAATACTCCCTGTCAGCACTCCTATTTTCATGTGTTCAGAGTTCGTTCTGCGAAGTTTCTCAAAAATGGGTATTACTCCCAACTTATTTAGTTCAAGGGTATTCTCCCCGGCATTGACAAGAAACTCTTTACGAATAAAATCAGTGAGTACTACCAATCGTAATCCTTGTCCCAACTGACGATATTCAAAATTCACAATCTGATAAATACTATTCAGCTTTTCAATACTGGTGCCCAACAATGAGGTGATCTCTTTGTTTTGCAAAAAAGTTATCTGCCTATGTTCCATTACCCCATGACGTAGTAAGCGGTGTTCAAGTTTTTCCTGGTGTTTCTCAAATCCGGTGAACCTACCTCTTTCTTTCAGCAGATAAAACTCAAGTAATACTTGTGCCCATTGATAGTCAAAGACTGGAAAATCAGGATGTTTGTCTCCCAAAACGTCAAGATGTTCGGACGAAACAGAAAGCCCGGCAGTATTCAGAAATATAAGTAAAGAAGAGTAGTAAGGCATATTACTGTAAATCCAGTCGAGATTCTTATTCGGCTCAGTCCATACAGACAGAGAAGTCATGGCACGAATCAGTTCTTCATCCTGCTTTATCTCCTGAAAAAGCGCATATACCTGATTGCGATATTTATTGATCACTTTATACTCTTCGGCAGAAGGACGCGAAAAACAGACACAATCCTGATGAGGGCATAAGTCTCCTTCGATAATCAGTTCCGGAACAGTAATCTCTGTATCAATCGGACCATTCAACTCAATATAACGTTGCCATTCATTGGCAGATACATCATAAGGTGGAGTAGCGGTCAGTCCCACAAGAGTCGGCTTCAATTCTTCTTTCAGACTAATCAATGTAGTCCACCATTCATTTTTCAGATGATGGGCTTCATCCACAACAACGGTCTGTACTCCCTGTTCACGAAGTAGTCGGACAATCTCCTTCATACAACCGTCCGAACGACAATTATCTTTAAAATCATTACAGGCTGCATGCACCCCCTGATAGGTTGAAACGGTAAGAAATGAAGGAGATTTAATATCATATGATATCCACTCCGGCGTAATCTCTGTCTGCAGAAAAAGTTCACAGAAACGATCGATCCACTGATTGCGTACTGCAATAGTGGGTGCTAAGATTAAAGTAGGCTTATTGATTCGTAACATCACCTCAAGTCCGAGTACTGTTTTTCCTGAGCCGGGAGGTGCTACTACATGCAAAGCGTTGTCATCCAGAAAGTTTTCAAGTTCAGCAAGAACTCTCGCCTGATAATTCCGCCATGGATATTTAAATTTAATTCCGGAAGGAAATGTATTCATAATGCCGCTAACCCCTATTTTGTATAATGTAATGCCCCAAAGGTATACTTTTTTAAGGAGTAACAGGTAATGAATCGTCAAATAAATTCTTCTACCAAATACATCTCATCAAGTAAATCTTCCATTGATTGCTGCAAATTATCCACTGCCTCTTCAGGAGAATCTCCATACGCATTACATTGAATATTCACGGCAAGCCAGGCGTAATAACCGCCATCGGATGTGCGCTCAAGCACATAATCTGTTTTATTCAGTTTCATATCGGTAAATAATTAGTAAATGTTGGTATATTTACAACTGACTGATGATCAATCAGATTTTCGAGTTCACAGATAATATGGCGTTCACTACTACGTGCCCAGTAAATAAACTCACGGCTGGGACAATACTTGCCGGCAAAGCGAAGCAAGGGTTCAAGTGCAAACGAGTCACTCACAATACCGGCACCCGCACGAACTGCATCATAAGCGTTGCAATCTTGTTCAATATGGGCTGGCACCATCAATACGGGTTTACCCAAATACATGGCCTCGCAAATAGACTCAAAGCCTGCGGTACTGGCATAAGCACGACATCCTGCCATATAATTAAGAAATTTCACATCATCGAGTTGATGAAAGCTCAACGTCTCATCCATCCGAGTCACCTCCGCTGTATCCGCCTTGTCCCAGAAAAAATGTAAGGGTACTTCCGGATGAACAGAATGAAAAGCTTTCACACTATCAGAGAAACCGGCATTGACCATATAACCATGAATATAATTACCCGCTTCGGGACGAATAGCAGTAACCTCCTGTCGGAGCAAAGGAGGAACTACAACAAGATTGTTTTCTCTGTCTTCGGACATCTTGCGAAAAGAAAGAGCCAAACGCTTCTTTGCTTTCAAGCTTGTCATTCGTGTAAAGAGGCGAAGCATAAACAGTTGAACTGCATCTTTCTCCGGAAATTCAAATTCCCGGTGCAAAAACAAATACTGATGCCCAATACAAACGTACGGAACAGAAGGGCGGAAGAACATATAGGTAAGTCCGGTTAAAAGTTCGTAGAAGTTGATTACTACTTCCGCCCCTGTTTTCCTGATCCGTTGGTTTATATAACACATACTACGGACATATTCCGGTAGGTGTATAAGATTGTAAGCAAAGCTTTTTTTCAAATTAGCACGTTTATTATCGGGCGAAGGTAAGAAGTTAGGGCTGAGAAAACGCTTCACCGGAGCCTTTATATTCCGATTGAAAAAGCCCGGTAAAGTACGCGACGAGCTTTTACCCACAAGCACTTCTACTACCTCGTGCCCATTGCGCTGTAACATATCTTCGAGAGTCAACGCTTGTGTAAGGTGACCTCTCCCTTCTCCCTGAACAATAAATAAAAATCTCATGAGGCTATTGTTATTTGTTTGGTTTCCCCCTTTTCCTGCTCTTTTTCTGACATCAGCACATTATCAAAGTAACGTACACTCCAATTTCCTTCCTCATCTTCTGTCAATGCAGAAAGTGACTCTACCCAGTCACCGGAATTCAGATAATGAATTCCATCATAACAAGTATTGGCAGGATGATGAATATGCCCACAGATTACTCCGTCACACTTTCTGGCCTTTGCCAGTATTACCAGTTCTTTTTCAAAATCAGAAATATAAGAAACGGCTGATTTCACTTTATTTTTGATAGACTGGGATAGTGAATAATAAGTTTTTCCCTGTTTCATTCGCCGGGCATTATACACTTTGTTAAGCCAAAGTAAAAATGTATATCCGGTATCGCCCAGTTTAGCCAACCACTTCATTTGGGTAGTTATTCTATCAAAAACGTCACCATGCGTCACATAATAACGTCTACCGTGACTTTCGTAGATGCAGTCCTTAACAATCTGTATATTAGAAAAGTTCAGTGGTGCCAGATTATCAAGAAAATCATCGTGATTGCCACGGACATAAATAACCTGTGTACCGAAATTCTCCATCATCTTCATGATAACTTTGAAAAAGTCTGTATGCTTAGCCTTCCATTTACTTAAACCGCTTTTTTTCAGATGCCACCCGTCGATAATATCTCCATTCAATATCAGACGGTCACAATTGATTGATTTAAGGAAGCGGGTCACCTCCTCTGTTTTGGAGTGCTGAGTTCCCAGATGAATATCTGAAAGAACAACTGTAGGATAATACGTGCGTAAATGCATAACATTTCAGTTTTTCGATATGCAAAAGTCCGTATTTCACATTACAAGCTGATGTCTTTACAGTTACTATTTTATGAACAAAATCAGCTTTTCGGCGTTATATATCTAAAATAGTAATTATATTCGCAGCCCGAAGAGGCTGGCAATTTATTTTAAGAAAGGAAAATTATGGAAAAATTTGATGAATTAATACAGTCACCGGTCCCGGTTTTAGTAGATTTTTTTGCAGAATGGTGTGGTCCTTGCAAGGCTATGAAGCCAATTCTTGAAGAAGTAAAAGCTAAGATAGGAGATAAAGCCCGCATCGCTAAGATTGATGTGGACCAACATGAACAACTGGCAGCAAGATTCCGTATACAGGCCGTACCTACATTCATACTATTCAGTAATGGAGAAGCTGTGTGGCGTCACTCCGGAATGATACATGCCAGTGAATTAACAGGAGTTATCGAACAGTATTCACATAAAAATTAAGAATGAAGAAGGTATTAGCTATGGTAGCTTTTGTCATGGTCAGCGTAATTGTTTATGCTTTCAATGATGGAAGCAAGATAAATGCAGATCAACAAGGTAAAGAGGTAAAAAGCGGTGAAGTAATCGTAATGAATAAAGATATGTTCATTAAGGATGTATTTGATTACGAGAACACCAAAGAATGGAAATACAAAGGTAATAAACCTGCCATCATTGATTTATACGCTGACTGGTGTGGGCCTTGCCGAATGACAGCTCCTATCATGAAGTCACTGGCAAAGGAATACGACGGCAAGATCGTAATTTATAAGGTTAATGTGGATAAAGAAAAGGAATTGGCAGCTTTATTTAATGCAACAAGCATTCCCCTTTTTGTATTCATCCCAATGAATGGAGAACCACAGCTTTTCCGTGGTGCGGCAGATAAAGCCACCTACCAAAAAGCAATAGACGAATTCTTGTTGAAACAGTGATAAATGATTAGTGATAAGTGATTAGTTAGTTGCGCTTAAGCCGCATGGCACCAATCACTTATCACTAATCACTTATCACTAATCACTTATCACTATTTATGATATCCCACCGGATGGTTCATCAATGGTAACTGAGTATCGGTCAGTTTCAATACACTTTTCAATTTAGCTGTGTCCATTGAGGCCCTTGGCACAGTAGCTAATTTGGCAGCAGAACAAAAGATTGAAATATTCTGCGAAACGATGCCTGCATCCACAGCCCCCATCAACTGAGTATGAGTATTCTTGGCATCACCTAAACGAGACAAGTCACTAACCAACAATAAAGAAACAGGTGCCGACTTTACAAAAGCCTGTCCTCCTGCCACTGCTCCCCGATGATCTCCTTCAGCCACCAGATTCAGCTGGTGTGCTTTCGCATCATACAAATAAGTAGCTTCGGGCAGTACTACATAAACATCTACATCTTGTTTGTTCATAGCCGAAGGGGCTGTACGTTTCCCTTCTTCCGGACGATTTATACCATTGGCAGCCCAGAGTAAATCTGATAAATCAGTAAGAGCTAATGCTTTTGCAGCATATTCACGCGTAGAATGGCGGTTGGCAAATGCTTCCATCACTTCACTATTGCGATTCAAATTCGGTTTAGGCAATCGGATCACTTTATCAGCAGCAAATGTAGCTACTGAGATAAACAGGCACAATAATAACAGTTGTACTTTCCTCATAATCTGTGGTTTTTAAAAGTTTATGCGCAAATATAACCGTATCTTAGTGATTCCAATCTTTTTCTAAGAAAGTTTAATAAAAAAGGCCTGCATCTGTTAAACAGACACAAGCCTTTTCTTCATTTGTGAACTATATATTTATTATTTCTTTCCGAAATAACGGTTGTAAAGTCCTTCAAAACCTTTACCGTGACGTGCTTCATCTTTACACATTTCATGAACTGTATCATGAATAGCATCCAGATTCAATGCTTTAGCACGGGTAGCAATACGTTTTTTATCTTCGCAAGCACCAGCTTCGGCGTTCATTCTCTTCTCCAGGTTAGTCTTAGTATCCCATACACAGTCACCCAGCAGCTCAGCAAATTTAGAAGCGTGTTCTGCTTCTTCCCAAGCGTAACGTTTGAAAGCCTCTGCTACTTCAGGATAACCCTCACGATCAGCCTGACGGCTCATAGCCAGGTACATACCAACCTCTGTACACTCGCCCATGAAGTGATTGTTCAGATCCTTAATCATTTCGTCATCGCAACCTTTGGCAACACCAATTACGTGTTCGTCAACAAAAGTAAGTGCACCACCTTCAGTTTCAACAACTTCTACAAATTTGCTGGCAGGTGCTTTACACAATGGACATTTCTCAGGAGCTGCGTCACCTTCGTAAACGTAACCGCATACAGTACATCTAAATTTCTTCATTTTGTCTTTAATTTTAATTAATTAGTCAATACGTATATTTTTCAAGCAATTCTTACAAATTCCTTTATAGTAATAATGCATTTCAGTTATCTCGTGCCCATCCATTTGAAGTCCTATAACCTCTTTTATTTCAATAGGAAGTTCCAAATCATATATATTTCCGCATCTCTTACAAATAAAATGCGCATGCGGTGAAGTATCCGCATCAAAATTGGCATTACGTTCATCAATAGTAAGCATCAGGGCTGCTCCCTGCTCTGCAAATAGTTTCAGCGTATTATACACTGTTGTCTTTGAAAGCGTTGGCATTGAGGAAGATAAAGCTGTATATATTTCATCAGCCGACGGATGTGTACGATGCTCCATCAGATACTCCATAATGGCAATACGCTGCATGGAAGGTTTTATGTTGTACTCTAATAATCGGTTATATGGCTTCATAGGCTCTGCTTATACAAAATTGTAATGATTACAACTTTAAATTCGAAGCAAAGATAGGAGTTTCTTTTATTTCTGCAAATAATTAGCCAATAAATTTTATAAAAAATAGCTACATCTTTTGTAAGTAATCAGATTTTAGTAGTAGGTAGTCAGAATATACCAGTTTAAATGTACTCTGGTTATTTACCGGAAGAGGTATATAGACTACGCCTTGCCTCCTTGCAGGCAAAGCGTAGTCTGCAAGCATTAGATTAATTAGAATATCCTTTTAGATACTATCAAACGAATATATCAAAACAATTTCCTAATTTTGCAACGCAAATAATAATGTGTTAATATATCACATTTTAATATTTATCAATTATGAACTACGGATTTGTAAAAGTAGCAGCAGCAGTACCGCGCGTTAAAATAGCGGACTGTAATTTCAATGCCAAACAACTCGAAAGCCTGATAGCAGTTGCAGATGGCAAAGGAGTACAGATTATCACTTTCCCCGAAATGTGTATCACTGCTTATACCTGTGGCGATCTTTTCGGCCAACAGCTCTTGCTGGAAGAAGCAGAAATGGCGCTAATGCAGATATTAAATAATACCCGCCAACTGGATATCATCTCTATTTTAGGAATGCCGGTAATCGTAAATTCTACTGTTATCAATGCAGCCGTAGTTATCCAGAAAGGTAAAGTACTGGGTGTAGTCCCCAAAACCTATCTACCCAACTATAAAGAGTTTTACGAACAGCGTTGGTTCACCTCTGCTCTGCAAATAGCAGAAACCAGTGTACGACTTTGCGGACAAATCATCCCAATGGGTACAAATCTGTTATTCGAAACATCAGACACTATTTTCGGGATTGAAATATGCGAAGACTTATGGTCTACCATACCTCCAAGCTCAACACTTGCGCTACAAGGGGCTGAAATCATATTTAATCTTTCTGCCGACAATGAAGGGATAGGTAAAAACAGTTACCTCCGTTCGCTTATCAGCCAACAATCTGCACGCTGTATTTCGGGATATGTATTCTCTTCCTGCGGATTCGGAGAGTCTACTACCGATGTAGTTTTTGCCGGAAACGGACTTATCTATGAAAATGGTAACCAATTGGCACACAATGATCGCTTCAGTTTTGAAGAACAATTGATTATTAGCGAAATAGATGTAGAATATCTGCGCGCCGAACGGCGTATTAATACAACATTCGCAGCAAGTAAAGGAAATATTCCGGCAGATAAAAAGCCTGTGCGTATTGCTACGGAGTTTGTAAACAGCAAAGAACTAAATCTGACACGTACATTTAAGAGGCATCCATTTGTCCCACAAGGAGCAGCATTGAATGAACGTTGTGAAGAAGTTTTTTCAATACAGGTAGCTGGACTTGCACAACGCCTTGTGCATACCGGAGCTAAAACTGCCGTAATTGGTATCTCAGGAGGGTTGGATTCTACACTTGCCTTACTTGTCTGCGTCAAAACCTTCGATAAATTAGGTTTATCCCGCAAAAATATTATTGGTGTCACTATGCCGGGTTTCGGTACAACCAACCGCACTTATCACAATGCCATCTCTCTTATGAACTCACTCGGCATTACCTTACGGGAAATCAGTATTAAAGAAGCATGTATTCAACACTTCAAGGACATTAACCATGACATCAATGTACACGACGTAACTTACGAAAATGCTCAGGCACGCGAACGCACACAGATATTGATGGATATAGCCAATCAGACAGGAGGAATGGTAATCGGAACAGGCGATTTATCAGAACTGGCTTTAGGGTGGGCTACATACAACGGCGATCACATGTCGATGTACGGTGTAAACGGAAGTATTCCTAAAACCCTGGTGAAATATCTGGTAAAGTGGGTAGCAGAAAACGAAGTAGACGAAACATCATGTATTACTCTACTCGATATTGTAGATACACCTATTAGCCCCGAATTAATTCCGGCAGATGAAAATGGAGATATCAAACAAAAAACAGAGGATCTGGTAGGTCCGTACGAATTGCACGACTTCTTCCTCTATTATTTCATGCGTTTCGGTTTTCGTCCGTCAAAGATATTCATGCTGGCTTCATTGGCATTCAAAGAAGTATATGATGAAGAGACGATCAAGAAATGGTTACTCATCTTCTTCCGCCGCTTCTTCAACCAGCAGTTCAAACGTTCCTGTTTGCCCGACGGTCCTAAAGTAGGAAGTATCTCTATCAGTCCACGTGGCGACTGGCGCATGCCAAGTGATGCTTCGGCAGCAGCATGGCTGAAGGAAATTGAAAAAGAGTAATAAGTGATTAGTGAGTAGTGATTAGTACGATGCGGCGTAATAGCGCAGCCCACTAATCACTACTCACTAATCACTAATCACTTATCACTACTACAACACCCCTTTACTTGAGGGAAGTTCAAAATGATAAATATCCCGCTTCAAAGCCATTTTCAGCGCACGAGCCAATGCTTTGAATATTCCTTCAATCTTATGATGTTCATTTTGCCCTTCGGCTTTGATGTTTAGATTCATCTTTGCAGCATCACTCAGAGATTTAAAAAAGTGGAGAAACATTTCAGTAGGCATCTCTCCTATTTTTTCGCGTTTAAACTCTGCATCCCATACCAGCCAGGGACGTCCACCAAAGTCAAGGCATACCTGACAAAGGCAATCATCCATAGGAAGAGCATAACCATAACGTTCAATTCCCCGCTTGCTTCCTAATGCCTGATAAATACATTCACCCAAAGCAATAGCCGTATCTTCGATAGTATGGTGTTCATCTACTTCAAGATCCCCTTTCACCTTAACCGTGAGGTCCATACCGGAATGCTTACCTATCTGCTCCAACATATGATCAAAGAAGCCAAGTCCTGTAGAGATATCACAAGTACCATTACCGTCCAGATTCAGAGAAACAAAGATATCCGTTTCCTTTGTAGTACGCCTTACCTCTGCTTTACGTTCTCCGGCAAAAAGAAACTCGGCTATTTTATCCCAGTCAGTAGTAGCCAGTACACAGACATCTTCCAACCCCTTCTCTTTCAGTAACTCTGTAGAATCTTGCAGATAAATAGCACGACATCCCAAATTCCTGGCCAGTTCGACATCGGTAGGGCGATCACCAATCACAAAACTTCCTGTCAGGTCGTAATCCGGATTATCAATGTATTTAGTCAACATTCCGGTACGCGGTTTACGAGTCGGGGCATTCTCTTCGGGAAAGCTACGGTCTATCAGGATATCATCAAAAGTAATACCTTCACCCTCCAGAGTTTTCAACATAAGATTGTGAGCCGGCCAAAAGGTAGCTTCCGGGAAAGAATCGGTCCCCAAACCATCCTGATTGGTGATCATAACAAATTCAAAATCGAGCTTGCTACGAACAAAGCCAAGATTGCGGAACACTTTAGGATAAAACTCCAGTTTCTCCAATGAATCAAGCTGATAATCTACAGGAGGTTCAATAACAAGCGTACCATCACGATCAATAAATAATATTTTTTTCTTCATGGAAATGATAATATAATAATGTGCCAATTGCCATGCGGCCTATTTCTATAGTGCAGCCAATTGGCACATTGACATATGGGCACATTGAATAATTATTTGTATTTCTTTAACGCCTCTACTAGCTTTCCGTTTTCAGCACGTGTACCTACCGTCACACGAAGGCAATTGCAACACAGTGATATATTATGGCGATTGCGAACAATAATACCCTCTCCTACCAGATAATTGTAAATCTTCACAGCATCCGTCACACGGGCCAGAAAGAAATTTGCATCCGAAGGGAACACTTCCAGCACACAAGGCAATTCCGCAAAAGCATTTTCCAACTCTTTTCGTTCTTCCTTCAAAGCCTTCACCCAACGATCTATCTCATAATGTTTATGTAACATTTGTATAGCTTGTTGTTGTGTCAGTTGATTGACGTTGTACGGATACTTGATTTTATTAAGAATAGAAATAATTTCCTCTGAAGCAAAAGCCATACCCAGGCGAATAGCAGCACATCCCCATGCCTTAGAGAACGTTTGAAGTATTACCAAATTGGGATATTCTTTCAAACTGGCAAGAAAAGAGGGGGCCTCCGAAAAATCACTATATGCCTCATCCAATATTACAAGTCCTTCAAAGTTGTTCAACACCTTCTCTATCTCCGAACGCAGCAGGTCATTGCCAGTCGGATTATTGGGCGAACAAAGAAAAATCAGCTTTGTCCGGTCATCTGTGGCTGCCAACAACTTATCGGCCGAAAACTGAAAATGTTCGTCCAACAATACCTTACGATATTCTACATCATTCACCTCGGCACATACCTGATACATGCCGTAGGTAGGATCAATAGCTACTGCATTGTCTTTGCCCGGCTCACAAAAAGCACGAAATACAAGATCAATAGCCTCATCACTACCATTTCCCAGAAAGATATTCTCCGGGGCTGCTTTTTTAAGCTTTCCCAGATCTTTTTTCAATTCGTACTGCAATGGATCCGGATAACGATTATGGGGCAAGTTATATGGATTCTCATTAGCATCCAGAAACACAGAGGCAGCGGCCCCTTTATATTCATCCCTTGCTGAAGAATATGGCTTCAGCTTCCAGATATTCGGACGGGTTAATTCTTGCAATGTTTTCATGCGGATATTTATTTTACGATTTACAATTGATATCTCTCAGGCGGACAGATACAGCATTCTTATGAGCATCCAGTTGTTCATTGGCTGCCATTATTTCAATAGCCGGCCCAATAGCCTTCATACCTTCCGGACGGATTTCCTGAAACGTAATCTTACGGATAAAACTATCCAGGCTTACACCACTGTATGCTTTTGCATAACCGTTGGTCGGTAGCGTATGGTTGGTTCCTGAGGCATAATCTCCGGCACTCTCTGGCGAAAATGATCCCAAAAACACAGAACCGGCATTGATTACACGTTCTGCTATCTCCCTATAATTTTCCGTCTCTATAATCAGATGTTCAGGAGCATATTCGTTAGTCAATTCTAATGCTTCATCCATATCTTTCACCAGAATAAGTTTACTGTTGGCAAGAGATTTTTCCGCAATTTCACGACGTGGCAGTTCCGCTAACTGTCGTTCCACTTCTTTCATCACATCCCCCTGTAACTTTTCAGAAGTCGTGATCAGTACTGCCTGGCTATCTACTCCATGCTCTGCCTGTGAAAGCAGATCGGCAGCCACAAATACCGGATTAGCAGAATCATCTGCCAAGACCTCTACTTCCGAAGGACCTGCCGGCATATCAATGGCAACATCACGCAAGCTAACCAACTGTTTGGCTGCTGTGACATACTGATTACCCGGACCAAAGATTTTATAGACTTTAGGTACGCTTTCCGTGCCATAAGCCATAGCTGCAATAGCTTGTACTCCGCCGGCTTTGAATATTTTACTTACTCCCGCCATTTGCGCTGCAAAAAGAATAGCCGGATGGATTTTTCCATTCTTATCAGGTGGAGTACAAAGCACAATCTCTTTACAGCCGGCAATCTTGGCCGGAACTGCCAGCATCAATACAGTAGAGAATAACGGTGCTGTACCTCCCGGAATATATAGACCTACTTTCTCTATGCCTACCGCCTTCTGCCAGCAAATCACCCCTTCCATTGTCTCTACTTTATGCCCCACAAAACGTTGTGAAGCATGAAAGGTCTCAATATTCTTTTTAGCTAAAGAGATAGCTGCCTTCAACTCTTCACTGACCAAAGCAACGCCTTCTTCCAACTCCGCCTCCGTCACAGCAAGTGATGTCAGAATTGCTTTATCAAAAGTAGCTTCATACTCTATCACGGCTGCATCTCCTTCAGCACGAACACGATTGATAATGCCGCGCACCGTATCAAAAAGGCTCTCCGTGTTGAGTGCAGGACGTTTCAATATGTCGGTCCACTGCTCTCTTGAAGGATATTTTATTTGTTTCATATTTATTAGTTTATTAATGTTATGTTGTCTTGGATGTACTTTTCTTTTGCCTTGATACAAAAGAAAAGATACCAAAAGAAAAAATCAAGGCTGCATTTCCTCCGCTACTGCACTACGGTGAAAAGCTAAAGGGGCTCGAACTCGCTTCGCTCAGACAATCGCCCCTTCTTACGCTTTTCACCTCCGTTCCGTTTGACGCTGCGGAAATGAGGCCGGGGAACCCATTCGGATAATAGCATACAATACTTGTTGTGACTAAGGAAGTATGCTATATTACATTAATCATATTGCAATATGCTTACTTTTTAATATCATATATCTCTTCCCCTTCCTAAACCTCAGTATCCGTTGATGAACGGCCTCCGGCCTCATTTTTTCTCCGTCAAGCGAACGCCCGCAGTGAAGCGTCAAAAAGGGGCGATTGTCTGAGCGAAGCGAGTTCGAGCCCCTTTAGCGGAACGAAGGAAGTGAGTAGGAGAAAAAATGCAGCCTTGATCCTTTCTTTTGGTATCTTTTCTTTCGCATCAAGGCGAAAGAAAAGTACACCACCCCATCATAGTATCATCTTCTCTATCGGCAACACCAATATTCCCTCAGCTCCCAATGCTTTCAGTTTTCCGATAATCTCCCAGAAACGTTTTTCATCAAGCACCGTATGCACGGAGCACCAACCCTCCTGAGCCAATGGCATCACCGTCGGACTCTTCATTCCAGGTAGTACAGCTACAATCTCCTCCAACTTATCCTTCGGAGCGTTCATCAGCACATATTTCTTATCCTCTGCTGTTTTCACAGCATTCATACGAAACAGTAGCTCATTCAAAATCTCCTTCTTCTCATCACACATGTTCTTGTTACCAATCAACAGTGCTTCTGATTTCATCACTACTTCCACTTCTTTCAAGCGATTGCTCACCAGTGTAGAGCCTGAGCTAACAATATCAAAAATAGCATCTGCTAACCCAATGCCCGGAGCTACCTCCACCGAACCGGTAATGACATGTACTTCTGCACTTACCCCTTTCTCCTTCATATACTTCTCCAGAATCACCGGATAAGAAGTGGCAATCTTCTTGCCATTAAACCACTCCACACCCGGATAATCTATATCCTTTGGCATAGCCAGTGACAAACGGCATTTACTGAAACCGAGGCGTTTAATAATTTCTGCTTCCTCTCCCTTTTCAGCAAACTCATTCTCTCCTACGATACCCAAATCTGCCACCCCCGTAGCTACCGACTGAGGAATATCGTCATCCCGGAGGAACAACACCTCTACTGGGAAATTGGATGACTGCACCAACAATGTACGTTTTGTTGCGCTCAATTTAATGTCTGATTCTTCTAAAAGAGCCATTGTCTCTTCAAACAAACGCCCCTTAGCTTGTACTGCAATTCTTAATAAACCCATAATTTTATTTGTTATTTTACGATTTACGATTGAAACAAAAAAAGGCTCACCTCATCGGCAAGCCTCGTTTTTATATTATATATACACAATATCATACACGCCCACCGAGTTATTCGTTAGGAAAATGATGATGATGATGTGTAGTATATTTCATATTTTTGTTCTTTACAGCGACAAAAGTAAAGCATTCCATTCAAACCTCCAAACAATTATCACAAAAAGTTCGATTTTAATTTCAAATTAAAGGAAGGATCTCTTCAGGTTCTACTTCACACGCCAGAAAATGCATTTCATCTCTCGACTTCTCCTGTGAGAAAGTGAAATATGTACAAAGTGCTTCCGTACACAGTTCGCCTGCCTCATTATAGAGTTTTGCATCTACCAATACAATATTGCGCTTTACTTCACGAATAGACGCCCGCAGTACCACATGTGAATCTTTTGTACTGATTGACTTGCGATAACGTGTCTCCATCTTCGAAGTTACTCCCGTCGTTTGTAACTTCCGAAGAATGACCCAGGCACATATTTCATCCAGTAATACGGATTGAATTCCTCCATGCAGCGTATCAATCCAGCCCTGGTATTCCGGACGAGGCTTCCAAATACTCACTACTTCATCACCATCTTCATAAAACTCCATTTTGACACCTGCTTCATTATTTGGAGCACAGCCAAAACAATTATACCCTTCCAGCCCCTTCCATGGGTTGATAATCTTCTTCATATTATTTATCCTTATTATTTATAGTATACATACTCACGTTCTTCATAAAGTACTGGAACATCATTAAAAAATTTCACCCGCTTTTTCCAGTTACCATGCTCATCATTATAAAACTTATAGACATATTCTACATCTGCCTGTCCTTGGACAGGTTCAGTTCCTGAAATCACTTCGCCGCGGACACTATATTTATAAGTATAGTGTTGAACATTCTGAGGTAATCCTCTCCATTCCTCTGCAATACGTCCACGGCTGTTCCACTCATACTTCAACGGCTCATATTCTTCCCCCGCTTCCTGATGAAAAAGGACATCTTTGGCAATCAGCTGACCGGCAGAATCATATTTATAACGAAACTCACTAAACTTAGTCCCCTCTTTGCTGAACCACATTTCACTAATACAATTTCCTTCTATATCATAACGGAATACACCCTTACGCAATACCTCACCATTGATATCCTGCAATGATTTGCTCTTCAAATGTCCCTTCGAATCATATGCCCACCGAACTGTATTCAATAATTTCCCTGTTGCTGATTTTCTTATTTCTTCAAGAATATTGCCTTCTTCATCATAATTGTACTCTGTAATTTCACCTGCCACACCTATGTCTGAGTAAGATTGGTCTAATATTTTTCTACCCTCATTATTAAATTCACAACGGAAAAAGTACCCTGTTTTTTACCTTTATCAATACTACCAGGTCCTTTGGGTATAGCCACATAGGAAGTCTGAGATACTGATTTCACCTGACCATTCAGCAACATCTTCTCCCAATCCGTATCTTGTCCGGCATAGTCAATCGTACGCACAATAATAAATTCCGGATTTACTCCGTCATATTCCGTACGTTTTACCCAGTTACCATATGCATCATAATCAAAATCTACCTTTTTATTCTTCGGAACTTTGGGTTGCATCGAACTTCCTTCAGAGAAACGTTTCAAAGCAATCGTATCTCTTTTATCAAATGGACGGCTTTTCTTACCCACCTTTGGAAAAGCGGAATCATCTTCCATTACTTCTTTTATTCGTCCATCTTCATCATAAACAATTTCCGTCACACAACGGTTTTTCGTTTTCTTTCCATCATTCATTCTTGTTGATATACCTTCGGAGATCCGCTTCACTATTTTATCATTTTCATTACGCAAAATAACAGTCTCACCAACTACATTCCGATCGGCATCCAATGTTACTTTCCGGTTTAAGCGGCCCTCCCCATCATAATCATACTGATAAACTCTCGTTACCCCACCCTGCTTTACGGAAGCTGTTATCTCCTCTTTTATCTTCCCATCATTATCATATATATAAAGAAGTTTATTTTTAGCACTTCCATCCGGATTCAACAGGTTTTCTACCACTTTCCGTCCCTGATTATCATACCTCACAAAGTGAATCTGAGCAACAATGGGACCAGCAGTCCATGCCGTATCTTTAAGAACAGCTTTATATGTGGAAGTACGGGTAGACTTAATGAGTGGAACTTCCTGCTGCGTTTGTGCCAAAGCCGGCAATACAACCATTCCTGAAAAGAGAAAGAATACCCCCCTCCGATATAAGGATACTTGATTTTTCATGTGGTATTATTTTGACTAGATCCTCATCGCACCAACGATGAAGCGTTACAAATATAAATGATAATCCCGAAAAAATACTATTATAGGGATTAAAAGTGTTTCCCCCAATAGAAGAGTACACCCAAACAAGATTCATTAATGATTCAAATAATAATGCGAATCAGTAGTTGAAATCAGTTAAGAATCAGTTTTGTTCATATCTATATCGTTTTACGCTAAATGTTGTCTACCATTACTATCTATCTCTTTCTTCGGTATCGATAAAGCTCTATCTCGTAGAGTAACGTATGAAGCCTCGGTGCAGGGCCGACGCATTAAATAAATTACTATTGCATATGTACTTTTCTTATTGTTATTTAATTGAATATTAATTGTTTA
>NZ_CAXSVC010000039.1:0-48942 GCF_964240755.1 Bacteroides sp. HPS0048
AGGTCAAAATTTAATTTGACGAAGGAAAATTCATTACCAAGCGGTAATAGCAAGTTGTGTTTTGAGGCACCCGAAATAAATTCGGGCACTCAAAACAAACTTGCCGCTCGCCTGAAGGCTCGGGAGGGATTTCCTCCAAAGTCGGAAATCCATGACGGAAGAAACAGAACAGAAAATCTCAATGCGTATGGAAGAAAACAGTAAAAGAAAGACAAGAAAAGGTGCGGGACGGAAGCCGAAAACAGACCCGGCGGTACACCGCTATGTGGTACGGCTGAACTCGGAAGAGAACGGCCACTTTGAAATCCTGTTCCAGAAATCTGGACTGAAACAGCATTCCAAGTTCATCAAAGCGATGATTTTCGGACGTGAAATGAAGGTCGTCAGAATCGACAAGGCTGCGATGGACTACTACATCAGACTTACAAATTTCTATCACCAGTTTCAGGCCATCGGCAACAACTACAACCAGACAGTGAAGGCAGTCAAGTCCAATTTCGGCGAGAAACGGGCGTTCGCCCTGCTCCGTAATCTGGAGAAGGCTACCATCGACCTGGTGGTGCTGAGCAAGCGGATCATCATGCTTACACGGGAGTTCGAGGAGGAATACCTTATAAAAAGAAAGAAGGAGGAACAGCAGAATGGTGGCTAAGATCAACAGGGGTGTATCGCTCTACGGGGCGGTCATCTACAACCAGCGTAAAGTGGACGAGGCAACCGCCCGTATCATCGCGGGCAACCGCATGATTACCGACCTCACCGGAAATCCCCACAATGTCATGCAGCAGACGCTGTGGGCTTTCGAGAGCTATCTCGCCGCCAACAGGAACACGGAGAAGCCGGTACTGCATATCTCCCTGAACCCATCGGTGGACGACCGCCTCACGGACGGGCAGTTCGCAGAACTGGCACGCGAGTATATGCAGAAGATGGGCTACGGCGACCAGCCCTACATCGTCTATCTGCACGAGGACATCGACCGCAGGCATGTCCATATTGTCTCCACCTGCGTGAAGGAGAACGGCGAAAAAATCAGTGACGCATACGAATGGAACCGTTCGATGAAAGCCTGCCGGGAACTGGAAAACAGATTCGGGCTCAAGCCTGTGGCCGACAAGCGGAACGAACTGCTGGAACCGTATCTCAAGAAGGCGGACTACCGGGACGGGGGCGTAAAACGTCAGGTCGGCAATATCCTAAAGAGCATTTTCACCGCCTACCGCTTCCAGACATTCGGGGAGTTCAGTGCCATGCTCTCATGCTTCAACATCGAGGCCAAACAGGTTCGGGGAGAATTTGAAGGCTCACCTTACAACGGCATCGTATATACCCTGACGGACGATGCGGGCAGGCCGGTATGTACGCCCATCAAGTCTTCGCTCATCGGCAAGCGCTTCGGCTACGAAGGGATAGAAAAAAGGATTGCCGTCAATGTCCGTGACTTCAGAAACCGGAAGTGGCAGCCGAAAATCCATGATGCCGTCACGCTGGCCATGCACGGCTGCCGTGGAAACCGGGAAGATTTCATCCGGCTGCTCGGGGAAAAGGGCATTGATGTGGTGTTCAGGGAAAACGAGGAAGGCCGCATCTACGGCGTGACCTTCATAGACCACAGGAACCGTGAGGTATATAACGGTTCCCGTCTGGGCAAGGAGTTTTCCGCCAACGCCTTCGAACAGCTTTTTAACAGGCCGCAGGAATTTCCGGAGCCGGAATTCCCCGGACAATATACCTCCACACGGGAGAGCCTTTCCGACAACATGGAAAGCGCCATCGAGCAGACTTTCGGAATATTCAGTCCCGACATCAACGGACCGGACCCACAGGAGGAGGCACTCGCCCGCAGACTGCAACGCAAAAAAAAGAAGAAACGCCGTTCACGCGGCATATCCTGATTGTCAATTACCAACCATCAAAATTTTTACAGTTATGCAACAAGAAGATGATTTGAGAGGACTGGCCAAGGTCATGGAGTTCATGCGTGCCATTTCCATCGTGTTTATTGTAATCCATGTCTACTGGTTCTGCTACAGCGCATTCGTGGATATGGGCATCAACATTGGAGTCGTGGACAGGATTCTGCTGAACTTCCAGAAGACGGCAGGACTGTTCAGCAACCTGCTCGTGACGAAAGTGTTCGCCTTCATATTTCTGGGACTTTCGTGTCTGGGTACGAAAGGTGTCAAGAACCAGAAGATGACGTGGCGGAAAATATACGCCGCCTTCCTCGGCGGCATTGTCTTGTTCTTCATGAACTGGTGGATGCTTGACCTGCCGTTCAGTACGACAGTGAATGCTACCGTATATACGCTGACGCTTACCACGGGCTACATTCTCCTGCTTATGTCGGGAATATGGATCAGCCGTATGCTGAAGCACAACCTTATGGAAGACGTATTCAACACCGCCAACGAAAGTTTCATGCAGGAAACAAGGCTTATGGAAAACGAGTATTCCGTAAACCTGCCCACGAAATTTGTCTATCAGGGTAAGGAATGGGACGGCTGGATCAACATCGTGAACCCGTTCCGAGCCTCTATCGTACTGGGAACACCCGGCTCCGGAAAGAGCTATGCCGTGGTGAACAACTACATCAAACAGCAGATCGAGAAATCCTTTGCCATGTATATCTACGACTACAAATTTCCGGACCTCTCGGAGATAGCCTACAACCATCTGCTCAAGCACAGACAACATTACAAGGTCAAGCCGGAATTCTACGTCATCAATTTTGACGACCCCAGACGCAGCCACCGCTGCAATCCCATCAATCCGAGATTCATGGCAGACATCAGTGATGCCTACGAAAGTGCCTATACCATAATGCTCAATTTGAACAAGACCTGGATACAGAAACAGGGTGATTTTTTCGTGGAGTCACCGATTATCCTGCTTGCCGCAATCATCTGGTATTTGCGGATTTACAAGGACGGAAAGTATTGCACGTTCCCTCATGCAATTGAATTTCTTAACAAGCCATATGCCGATATCTTCACGATTCTTACCTCTTATCCGTCCCTCGAAAACTATCTTTCCCCCTTTATGGATGCATGGCAAGGCGGAGCTCAAGACCAGCTCCAGGGCCAGATAGCAAGTGCGAAAATTCCGCTTTCGCGAATGATCTCGCCACAGCTTTACTGGGTGATGACAGGGGATGATTTTACTTTGGATCTGAACAATCCCGAACATCCAAAAATCCTCTGCGTGGGCAATAATCCGGACAGACAGAATATCTATTCGGCGGCTCTCGGCCTGTACAATTCGCGCATCGTCAAATTGGTAAACAAGAAAGGACAACTGAAAAGTTCCATCATCATTGACGAGCTTCCGACCATCTATTTCCGTGGTATCGACAACCTGATTGCGACCGCCCGAAGCAACAAGGTGGCCGTCTGTCTCGGCTTCCAGGACTTCTCGCAGCTTGCACGCGACTACGGAGACAAGGAGGCAAAGGTAATCCAAAATACAGTGGGCAATATCTTCAGCGGGCAAGTTGTAGGAGAAACGGCAAAATCACTGTCGGAACGGTTCGGCAAGATACTCCAGCAGCGGCAGTCCATATCCATCAACCGTCAGGATACTTCGACTTCCATCAACACGCAGCTTGATTCCCTGATACCCGCCTCCAAGATAGCCAATCTTTCGCAAGGTACATTCGTTGGCAGCGTGGCAGACAATTTCGGAGAAGAGATAGACCAGAAAATTTTCCATGCCCGCATCATCGTGGACAGCGCAAAGGTATCGGAAGAAATGAAAGCCTACAAGAAAATTCCTGTCATCAACGAGTTCAGGGACGCGGACGGAAACGATATCATGCAGCAGCAGATTGACCGCAACTACTCGCAGATAAAGGCGGACGTGTTGCAGATAATAGAAGAAGAGATGGAAAGAATAAAAAATGATCCGGAGCTGAGATACCTCATCCCGCAGCAGGAGGGAGAAGAAAACAATGACTGAAAATAGAGAAAAAGGGAGACCGCTGTTTTATTTCCGCCTGCAAAGGTCGTCCCGTGCCCGCTGGATTGTGCAAGGCCGGGCCCCTCCGTGGTTTGCTGAAAAAATCATCCTCGCCCGGGGGCTCCGGTATTTTTTCGCAAAGCCTTGTGCAATCCGGCACGGGACAGAAAGGCAGGCAAGAAATAAAATACCGGCTTGACAAGCCGCAGATGTCTAACTCAAAAAAATGAAAGATATGAGCAGAAGCAACTTCACTCCGATGGAAAGATTCCATGAGATTCTAAACGGACACGGACTACAGTCCATGAACGTAGGTACAAACCATATCCGCATCTTCAGGGACGGCAGGAAAATGTTCGACTACTATCCGCTGAGGATGAAACTCTTCGACTACCACAACTGGTACCAGCTTACCTATCCATCCTTCGGCAATGTTGATAGAAAATGGGAACAGGAACTTCAGGAGATAATCTGTAGGCTTTCCGCCGCATAAAACGGTAAGTTATGGCAGCGCACATGAAAAAGACGGAATGGGACAACATTCCCGAATGGGCCATATATGCCCTGGAATACGGAACGGAAGAGGACGGCAGCCTGAACGAAGAGGAACGGGCTATGATTGAAAAATTTGTCGGCACACATTTCCCGAAAGGATACACAATGAGCGTGGACTGGAACGCCTGCAACGAGTTTGACCGCTATCCAGCATTTGGAGAGCCTTGCAAGACCTGCAAGGTTCTTTTTGTTTCACCATAAATACACGGAAAGATGAAAAGAATGACACAGAGCGAATACCTCGCTGTTCCCGAAAATTACCGGGGAGTATGGACTACCGAACGATGGGACATTCCCGATTGGGAAAACTTGAGAAAAAAATATATGGGAAAACGTACCCTGATGGTATATGACAAAGGCACTTGCCTGCTTGTCGAGGGGCTGAGTCTTGAAATCGTGGACGACAGTTCCTGGAAGAAGCCGGAGGAAATCAAGAAGGAAATCCGTGAAAAATATCAGGAATACCGTACTGAAAAGGGACATGAACCGCATTTTCTCGAATGTGCCATACGCTGGAATGACACTTTGGAGACGCTGGAGACAAGAATCGCCCTGGACTTCGATACGGAAATGGATGATGAAATCTTTTTCTACTGCGATACTTTGGACAGCCTGCTGTCGCTTGCTGACAAAAGCGGGGAAGATTTTGTCATAGCCGGATATTTCGGCTTCGGAGTGTATGAAGATTAGGCATTATATAGAATAAGGTTTTAAAGTACTGATAATTATAAGCTCTGTTAGTCCTTTTCCTTATTCTATATAGACTCTATTCGGAATATACATAGCTATAAAAAACAAGAAATCCCAATCGTAATGACCGGGACTTCTCTACTTCCTTTTTATAGTGCAGATGCGACGACTATGCTCGCACGGGCACTTTCAGTGTTGCAAAGGTAAGTATTATTTTTTATGCCGCCAAATAATATGGCTTCAATATTCAAGTTTGGACACGGCTCTTTCATTTAAAAATGCTTTGAAATTTCAATGTCTGTGGCTGATAGGCATTTAGGAGCAGCCAAACGTCGCTATTGACACAACATAGACTAAATGCCATCTGTCTCTGTTGATGTAAAATCAACATAATCAGTGGTTATCAGTTTGTTCCGAGTTTAAATGAAAGAGCCGTGAAGTTTGGAGGTTTGTGCTATGACGTTCTTGGCCTCAGTCGTCTGAATGGAACTGACAAGATTATAAATCTCGTTTTCCAAATCCGTTTTCCGGTTTTGAGAGATACACCCCAGCATATATCTTACAACATCTATGCTACCTTTGATATTGTGTCTGCAATCAGCAGAAATGTCAGCAGGCAAGCGTTTGATGCCTTTTGGGAAATCCATACGGTAAATGCATCCCCCGTGAGCACACTTGTTGCGAAGGACTCGGATGGTTTCCAGATAATTGAAAAAAACACCTCTTGAACAACCATATGCATTGGCAACCAGATCTTTTGCTTCCGGTTCTTTCAATGAATCATATAATGTTATGATATTACCGATTGTCATGAACTCTATGGTCTTCCATGCAGGAGCATATATTCCGGAATGGTTTGCATGATGGTGCTGTATTATGGGATTTTTACGCAAGGCGGAATAAACCTGTTCCTCAAAGTCATTCACAAATTTGGAAGTTACATACTTGCGGTTGACAAACCAACAGGGGTCATCAATATACCGGAGCGATATATTATAGATAAGTTTTGTACGGATATTGACCTCGATACGGTCAAGGGCATTAAGCAGTATTCTTCGGAGTCTGGTATCAAATTCATAAAGATCATAGACACTCTTGAATGTTGTACCCGGCTTTAGTTTATGGTCACGGTGTTCCAGACATGGGAATTTTATTTCGTATGGAAAAGAATAGAATCCAAGCCGGTAATAACCGACATCAAGGAGAATTTCTTTTGCTTTCTCCTCATTGTCAAACGTCATACCGTTTGATTTCAGTCTGGCGATTTGCTGTTCTATCGTATATGCTTTCTTCATTTTGGTCTTAATTAAAAGACAAAGTTACTTTTTTTATATGGAACAAGCACCTTCTGTATGCATTGATTTATAAAAACATATCTTATAACAGGCTTTAATCCATATTCTTCCATAAAATTACGCCATAAGCCACGCTTCACTTGACAAGTCCCTTCAGAGAAGTTAACTCGGAGGGCGAATACCTCCACGTTCAAGCCTTCGGTTTTCGGGACACAAAATTCCCTGCGGTAATTTTCCGCCCGAAAAAACGCTCCGGTATTGCCGTCCGAGTTGGGGAAAGTACTGGGACTTAGCAAGCGAAGCGACCTACGACGCATAGATACAGGTCAAAATAAAAAAGAATCCGGCGGGAGAACCATGCTCACGTATGCCGTCCCAATGGATTACGCCATCCGGTTATTCCCGTAAACAGAATTCCGCTTCCTGTCACAAAAGGACACATCAAGGGGGACAAAAGCAGCTCGCTCCCAACTCTGCATAATTGTAAGCGCCTGAGTAAGTACATCTTCTACAGTTCATTTTCCCTCCTTACTTTTGCTACAAAAAAATAATATCCTATGATGCAGCGACGTAAACACATGATGAGCAGAGAAAAATTTATCTCCGTTCTTTTCCGTCAGCAGCAGAGTGGTTTGTCCATTGCTGATTTTTGTGAGAATGAAGGTTATAGCCGTAGTAGATTCTATCTTTGGAAACAAAAATACGGTATAACGGAGCGGGAGTTATTGGCAGAAGCCTCCCGCTTAGGGGTTAAAGACAGCTTTGTCCCCATAGTAATCAATGGCGACACGCCATCCCTCGGTATATCTCACGAGACTCCCCTGCCATCTCCCCAGCCTAGCGTCCCCTCTCCCTTGAAAGGAAAGGACAGCTCTGAAATATCCTTGGAATTACCCAACGGATTGAAGTTGAAGTTTAAAGGGTCTTCCGGCTGTGAAGCTGCCCTGAATCTGATCTCTAAAATATATAATGCCAATGTTCTGCCTAAATGACAGCATGAGATATTTCCTATGCCCCGGTTATACGGACATGAGGAAAGGTATGTTCACTCTTTGCGGCCTTGTGCATGAGAGGATGGGAGGCGACATCAGAAGTGGGGACGTATTCATTTTCTACAACCGTTTCCGGACCAAGCTAAAATTGCTCCATGCCGAACCGGGCGGTCTGGTCCTTTACGAGAAACTGCTTGAAGAAGGCACCTTCAAGATACCCGCCTATGATCCTGCCACCCGTTCTTACCCCATGACCTGAAGTGACCTGGTCGTTATGGTGGAAGGCATCAATGAAGATGTCAGCAAAGGCAGGCAAAGACGGCTTTCCAATTTGAAAAAGCATTGGTAAACAGTTGTAAACAAACAGCTTGAAGGCTTGTTTTTCTTATAGCTTTTCGCTATCTTTATATCATCAAAAAAAGATATTGAATGGCAAAAGAAGATGCAACCGGACAAGCTGTGGAATCCTCAATGGAACAGCTGCAGGATATCAACCGTAAACAGAGTGAGATCATCTCGGCCCAGGCAAGGACCATAGAAGAGCTCCGGGGTACGATAGTTGAGCTGAACGCCTCCCTGGCATGGCTGAAGAGGAAGGTGTTCGGAAAGATGAGTGAGAAATGCAAGCCTGTCGATAACGGAGACCCGAAGCTCCCTTTTGACTATGGCGACCTGGAACGGATAGAGGCGGAAATCGAAGAGGCCCGGAGCAGGGCGGCTGAACAGATTACCGTCCCCAAGTCCCGGGCCGCCAATAAAACGCCACGCCGTAACCGGGTCGTCATGGATAACCTTCCGGTTGTAACTTTCCCCGAATACAGATCCAGCGACTGGTCGGCCGTCAAGCACCATTGTTCCCCCAGCCGGACGGCCGCATATTTCGCAATAAAATACCAAAATGAGGTGTACCAGACCGTCGTGTCCCCCTCTGTTCCCGGCCTGGCCGCAATATACCAGCCTTTCATTACTTCCTGCAACCAGCCGTTATCCAACAGCCGGGTTAAATGCGTCCTCCCTATCTCGGCCGTCCCTTGCAGGACGACACAGCGGTCTTTCTCCTGAAGCTTTCTTAATTCCTCCAGTGAAGCCGCCATTTTCTCCGCCATTGTTGCCATAACCGTTTTTATTTAGATTCTGATTATTTTCGTGCAAATACTCGTTTTTAGACACGTGCAAATACTCGTTTTTAATTATGCGCATTTACTCGTATTTGTTGCAAAAATACAATATTTGTTCCGATAATCAGCTACTAATGAAGTCTTTTTTTACTTGTTGTATCGTTGAAACGGCCTTTCCCGTGAGCTTCGCCACGTTCCGGATCGAGTAGCCTTTCTTTAACAAGGCGATCGCCTCCCGGTATTCCTCTTTCCTCTGTTCGGCCGTTTTCCGACTTCCCGGCTTCCGTCCCAGCCTGCCCCCTTTCTGGATGTACAACTCCCGTCCGCTATTAAGGCGGTCAATGATCCCCTGGCGTTCGATTGCGGCCAGTTCCCCCAATAGGGTAGTAATCAGAGAGGACAAGGGGTTTACCGTCTTGTCCGGCCGTAATGTTTCCAGGTTCAAGTTTTGGATATACACGCATATTTTATGCGTGTGCAGCGTATCGAGTGCCTTTAGGATCTCCAGGGTGGAACGCCCCAGGCGTGAGATCTCGGTCAGCAACAGCATATCCACCCGGTTCTGCGGATCTGTGCAGTATTCCAGGCAACGGCTTAAAACCGGGCGTTCGATATTTGCCTTTCGTCCGCTTATCTTTTCCTCAAAGACCGCCGTCACCTCGTACCCCCGTCCGGCTGCGAACCTCTCCAGATCGACAACCTGCCGTTCGGTCGATTGCCTGGCCGACTGCGAGCTTACACGTGAATAGATAACCACATTCATAAGACAAGGGATATTATAACAGGTCAGTTATCACAGCCGCCGGAATATCCAGCTTTGAGAAAGCGAACATCTTTTTCCCCAGATCCTTTAACGAGGCTCCGATATGGTACACGTCCGTTTCATCAACGATCAGGAAACGGTCGTGACTGTCCCGGTATGTCCTGATGTCGATAGGTGGGTACTGGCTGTTATGCCTGTCAAGATCAAGTTGGAGTTGCTGCGTGATACGCTGGGTGTAAATGGTGGCCGAGACACCGACGCTGCGTTTACTCAACATGAGCAAGACCGTTTCGTCCACATAGTTGTCGATAAGCACGATCGAACGCCTGGCCGACTTTACCAGATCGGTGGCCAACTTGTACGCATCGAAAATCTGTCCGTTATAAAAAACGCCTTCAACCGGGGGCAAGGCAGTACGCACAAAAAAATCTATCTTCTCGGTATGTTGAGCGACAGTCCTTTCAAGTTCTGACAAACGTTTATTAATGGAATACCCCTTTAAAAGATAATCCTTTAATACACTATTCACCCATTTCCTAAAAAGGGTTGCGTTCTTGCTATTAACCCGATATCCTATTGACAGAATCGCATCAAGATTATAATATTTAGTAGTATATCTCTGTTTGCCGTCATTACCCATACGTTCCAAAATGGAACATGTGCTATCTACATCAAGTTCGCCGCTTTTGTAAATGTTGTTCAAATGTTTGGTAATAGCTGGCCTTTTAGTCCCGAACAAGTCGGCTATTTGTTCTTGTGTCAGCCAAACGGTTTCATCTTCCAGCCTCACTTCCAACTTGACCGCTTCATCCGGCTGGTATAATATGATTTCTCCCTGTTCCATTGCTTATTTACCTTTTCTTAATTCATCAAGCCTCTGCATCGCACCGCTGAACTTCTCACTAAACATCATATCATCGGGCAAAACAAACCAGGTGGGAATACCTCTCGACTGTGGATTACCTATACATTCATCTTGCCCGTTCTGTTTGCGGTAATCGTCCCATTCACTATAAGCGATGTTCCAACGAATACCTAATTTATAGGTATTTTCCCATTTAATAATAGCCAGTGAATAGGCCGGATCATCTTTGCCGTCATAAATCACTTCTACAACTTCAACCACCCCTTTAGGGGAATTTATAAACTTCGGATTTTTATACGAATAAGTGCTCATGTCTTTTATTTTTTATTTATAGCACACAAAGATACTCAAAAACAAATATATACATATATACATACGTATGATTAACGTATAAAAACATTTATGGTTATTCTAATCTTTGATTAATTCCGGTACAGAAACAAAACGTACCGAAAGACGGAAACAGGATTTATTTCGGTACGCTTCCCCGATCGGCACAAAAAACACGCAAAAAACGAAAAATACTACTTTTAGTATTTTAGTATATTAGTATTTTAACTATATTTGCGGACATGACAACCATTTAAAAAACTGAATTTATGAGCAAAGCAAAAGTAATCTCCGTATTGAATCACAAGGGGGGAGTAGGAAAGACCACAACCACGATCAACCTGGGCGGTGCGTTACGTCAAAAAGGGTACAAGGTTCTTTTGATCGACCTTGACGGGCAGGCCAACCTGACCGAATCGCTGGGCTTCTCCGCGGAGCTTCCCCAAACGATCTACGGCGCGATGAAAGGCGAATACGACCTGCCGATCTACGAGCATAAGGACGGCCTTAGCGTCGTTCCCTCCTGCCTGGATCTCTCGGCCGTTGAAACGGAGTTAATCAACGAGGCCGGACGGGAGCTTATCTTAGCCCACCTTATCAAAGGCCAAAAGGAGAAATTCGATTATATCCTGATCGACTGCCCCCCCTCGCTGTCGCTGCTCACGCTTAACGCACTGACGGCCTCGGATCGGTTGATTATCCCGGTTCAGGCTCAATTCCTGGCAATGCGTGGAATGGCTAAACTTATGCAGGTCGTCCACAAGGTGCAGCAACGTTTGAACTCGGATCTTTCGATAGCCGGGGTTCTGATAACCCAATACGACGGAAGAAAGAACCTGAACAAGAGCGTTTCGGAACTGGTACAGGAAACATTCCAGGGCAAAGTGTTCAGCACCCATATACGCAACGCCATTACGCTGGCCGAAGCCCCGACACAAGGGCAGGATATTTTTCACTATGCCCCAAAATCTGCCGGGGCAGAGGACTACGAGAAGGTATGTAACGAACTGCTAACAGAAATAAAGTAACCATATGGCAAAGAAGAACGATTTAAAAAACAATATGTCGGCCGGGCCGACCGGGGGGTTAGACAACCTGATCCAATCCACGGCCGGGCAAAAAGAGGCTCAAAAGCCGAAGAAAGCGAAAACCGTGCATTGTAATTTTGTCATGGACGAAACCTATCACCAGAACTTAAAGCTGATCGCGATCCGCAAAGGCGATTCGCTAAAATCGGTATTGCAAGAGGCTATATCTGACTACTTGGATAAAAACAGTTCCCTGCTATAACAGCGTATCGGGAATATACAGGGCAAACACTCCACAAAAGAAATTCTCCAGGAAAAAGGTACGCAAAAAGCAACCCTACACATAAATTACAGATGATAAAAGCAATAAAAAACCCGTTGGCAGGGTTAATCTTGCGTATGTTTAACCTGCCAACGGGTACGATATTAATAAACGTTTGGATTAAGGTTTGACGTTTACGTCTTTATTATCTGCATCAACCCAGCCTGTTGTCTCTGCATCAAACTGGATCGGATTCAACACAGCCTTTCCCTGATCAGTATAACCACCACCGAAAATCAACGTGTAGATATGACGCTTGCCCGGTTCCCATATAACTCCGAACGGAACATAAATTATTTTGTATTCACTTGCTGAACCCAACAGATAAACTCCGGACTGCTGGATTTTGCAGGAGATCTCCAGATAACATTGCTTCGCATCGTCGGCACCCTTCTTGGTTTTGCTGGCTCCGGAAACAGTCCAAGCAGTCAGCTCCTGTGGTATATTCAGCATAGGAGAACTTGTGGAAATATCGGTAGCTGTGGTATTACCTTCGACCGTGATGGATTTGTCTTTCACTACGGTAAATGCGTGTGGAAATGTTAAATCAGGCGAACTCCAACTTCCCGTTCCATCGGCTGCCGCAGGCAATGTGAAGACGCCGGAAAATCTGATATTATGAATCTTGATGTCACGGATGTCCACCCGCATGTTAGCGTATTGGGTCTTTGCTTTGAATACGACCTGAGACAGAATATGTTTGAATTTAAATTTCACTTTTCCGTTGTTTGAGTCTTTTGTCTGGTCTTTGGCTATGGCATACATCACGTCGTAGTTTGCATGAGTACCGGCTCCATACTCATCGATGCAGGTATAACTTATCTTTTGAGAAGTCCCGGAGGCTTCCCACCTATAAAACGCCAACATGTCTTCACTAACCGTTCCGGGATTGAACGCGTAAAAGTCCAAAGCCTCGGAAGGCCAATAACGAAGGTCGTTCGCATTTTTATAATCCCACTTATTATCTTTGTACACGATATTCACTCCGTCATGTCCATATTCCGTGTCGACCTTTCCCATGAAGGCAGTACCATCCGCCGTAAAAGCGAACACGTCGAAATCGGTGCTCGTCAAGTTGGAGGGGGTAGTAGGGGTAGCCCTCGTTTCCGCCGCATTACTTAACACGTTAAAACCAATCGCATTCCGCGAGGAGGTTTCCACATTCGCAATCTCCTCGTCTGAGCAACCCATGAGTAGCGCTCCAAAGATTGCCCAAAGCATTACTGTACTTTTTTTCATAAATAAAAACAAATCAAATTGATACATATAATTAATAAACTCAATTACTTAATAGTTGACATAGCGTTTACCCGGCATCCAATCCGCACTGAAAACTCAAATATCCGTTTACAACACTATATCCACATTCACATCATCCCAATCATCAACGTCCACATCAAATCCCGGACCGCCATTTCCCGGCTCGGATGGTACCTCATAATCAAAATTCAACACCAGATGCACATCACCGATATGCCCCGCTACCGGGACATCATGCACTTGGTCGCTCACGTCCTGTTCCAATACAGACATGCTGCCGGAACGGTTCTTGAGATACAGCCGGAAAACATTGGGCTCTCCTTCAAGTGCGGAATGTCCAAACGTATAGAATCCGCCTATAATCTGATTCCGTGAAACCATTCCATCAAAGAGCAGGCTCTCCGAAAGACCGGCGGGCAAACTGTCGCCGGACATGTTAAGCGAGCCGGACATGCCGGAAAGAGCGGCCCGCAAATCCGCCACCCTGTCCAGTCCCCGAAGACCGTTCACCTCATACGTGTAGTGACATACCATGTTTACGGGAGTTAGCCGTATTATCTTCGTGCTTCCTTCCGGAATGTCCTTGAGGATAACTCTGTCTATATGGTCGCCACACAGCCAGGGTGGGGTGACGGCCATTGTCCGGTTATCCGGCGACCGAACATCACGCGTATCGGCAGTAAAAAGCGTGTAACTGCCGTTTTCTTTCCAAACCATCCCGTCGGTATCGTAGTTGAAGCAAATTACCCGGTAATCATTCTCGGGGAGCTCCACTTCCCCATCCTCTCCTCCGGGGAAATCAAATATCCACGTGTTGCTTTCATCATCGGTCGGATAAAATACGACCCTCATGCCTTCAGGCTTGTCATGATTGGAAATCTTGGTCCAGTCGAATATTACCCGCACCGTGGCAAAGTGCGGATGATCGTAACATAAATCCTTATGCTCACAAGCCGTCAGTCCTATCCATAAAAATATGAACACCAGACTAAAGCGTATCCGTATCACTGCCTGCCTCCTTTCTTCCGGCTATAATTCCCCCGCCCGATCAACCACACCAAAGAGATACCCGCCTTGGTCGGGCCGAACCAGCGGCGGTTTTTAGTGGTCTGCCATACATAGTGACCGTCCAAAGGGATGTATTCCTTGTACGCTCCTCCAAGGTAGCCGATTCCCAACGTGAAATCCACATTGAACCGATGTCCCACAGGTAACGAGTAGCCGTAAGCCACGCCTCCCCCGTAACTCCATTTATCCCCCAAGTAACCTTTCCCACCCAATTCGAAATCATAGGTGACGATCTGCCCGTACAATCCGACATGATGCCCGGAAAACGGTTTTTCCACCGCTCTCCGACCGAACCAGCGGCGCAACTCCACATCTCCCCCATAGATACGCCAATAATTATGCTTCCGATCACTTTTCCACCAGGCATACATCCAATTCCCGGCCACAGACCAGTTCTTCCCCAAACAGAACTCAACCCCGATGTCAGGTATCAAAACAGCGTCATAAAGCAAGTTTGTTTTCACCGCCATGCAAAACGGCCGTTTCTTTACCGGAGCTATGACGGTAACGGTATCACGGATGCACAACGTATCACGTGTATGTATATATACCGTATCTCTGACGGGATTCATCGGATCACTATCATAGCATATTTTCACCATCGACGAACGAAGTTTCGGAAAATGGAATTTATACAAATATGAGTATGGCCTCCCCCCTTTCAGTCTTTTCAGTTCTCCCCCCCAATAAGGGCTGTCCTGGTTTTCCAAACGGACGATCTTCTCCAACAAACGAAGGACATCCTCCCTCTCCGGAACATTCACATCCGCTCTCACCATCGTTATAAGTCCGTTCCAGTCGCTTCCCGAAAAATGAAAATCCCTCTCCAATACCGGAATCTTTATATAAGGTGATATATACCGCCACAAAACCTCTGCTCGTTTTTCAGACAGCCTTCCATTCAACAGCCCCCCTCCTTCCGGGGAAGCTCCTCCTATTATTTGAATTTTCCTGATAAGACGGACGGAGTCGTTCAATGCGGAACAGATTTTAGCAAACCGCTCCATCTCGTTCCCATTGTCAAGTAAACATGTATCTATATTTACCTTTCCTTGATGAAAATAGATCCTTACCGAATCACGCTTCTCCTGAGCGGATATTTCTCCGCTTATACTCAACACGAGCACGAACAATACACATTTAATATAAAAAAACATCTTTTCGTCATTTAATCATTTGTTAATATGACAATCCAAACCCAGGCTTTTACACCCCTTGAATTTCGACCGCAAAATACACACTTATAAACCAGCTTCCAAAGCAAAAAACAAACATTTTAAACTTATAAATACTTAAAAAGACAACCACACAACAACTACAACACTTACCACAGCAGCCAATCATGCTTACACAACAATTAAAAATACTTAACATCATAAAGAAAAGTACTTAAACATACAAAAAAACAGTTATCTTTGCAAGAAACATCATACTTAATAACACTTAAAACAATAAAATACATGATATTCAGCACAAAAGCCGCCTCTTTTCTAAGTTCAATAAAAACTCAAACTTACGACAAAAAAGAAAGAGAAATGATAATAACGTATCAACAAAAACGAGTCTTTCATCTATCCCTGCTCATGCTGGTCTTATGCGCACCCATATACATATATTCAGTTCCATTTCCCAATGAACAGTTTTATTATATTAACAGCGTATTATTCCTGTTTATCATTATGTGCACTCTCGCTTATTTTAAAAAGAGAGTAAATCTGACCACGACCTTTTCCATTATACTGATAGCCATACATATCGAGATTTTTATCGAAATAATTTATTGCTCAATATGTAGCGGATATGAATATAGTTATCAAAGAGCATTGATAATGAGTAACATTACTATCTCTCTCTTATTTACCATGCTTTCCATCTGTGCCTATATGAGTAATATCTCCATCCTATTGTCCTCCCTTACCATAGCTTCCTATACAATCTGCACACTTATCACCGACGAACCGTTCCTATACAGTTATCTGCCTTTGATCATCATCATATACACCATGATCCCCTTATTAGGAAGATCCTTACACAGTAATATCAGCAGCTTGCTAAAAAGTAGCAACTTGCTAAAAGAGGAAGAGGAAATGCTTTTGAAACGTCTCCAAATGAAAAAGGAAGAACTATTCGCGTTCGCCGAGTTGTTAAGCGAGAATAACCCGGAAGAAAAGACAAGCTCCCTGTTAAACATAATAGGGGAACAATCCAAAGAAAATCTTTTTACAGCCCTTGCCGCATACCAGAAAAAGGAAAAAAGTAAACTTGATACAATCAGGAGAATATATCCCAATTTATCCCCGTCCGAATTAAACATCTGCCGTTTAATACTGCAAGACAAGACCGTCAGCCAAATATGCGAATTATTACATCGGAGTAGCGGAAACATAACCAGCCAACGAGCGAACATACGTGCCAAACTCGGACTGAAAAAAAGCGACAATTTAAAAGAAGCATTACAAGAACGCATGAGGCTGTATGAAGAAGAACACCGCCGGCAAGAGGAGTTTTCAGCCATGCGTTAGGGATTGCAGAGTAAAGCCCACAGCCTTTAGGCGAGGACTTGAAACGTAAAGCCCGACCGTCCCACGGGAACGCCCAAAAGAAAAAAAATCCCCCGAACATTCATCCGGGGGACATTCAGGTCGTCACGTCAATTATAATACAGATTAAGATCATCCATACCGATCTCCTTCCCGTCCCGGAAAGAAAGGCTCTTTTTCTCGATCTCCTTTCCGTTCTTGTAAACGGTCACAACCCACTGCATCGGCTCGTTCACGACACCGTCCTCCCCGTCCACGACACTACCGGAAACGGCGAACTCGATCGCCTTTCCCGTCGTGGTTAACGTCACCTTTTCGACGGCCAGTTCTTCATCGCTTAGAATCAACGGGCTTGCGAGGCTTTCCCCCGTCGCCCCGTCTTTCAACCGCGTACCGTTGGCGACTACCACGACCGACTTAATGAAGCTGCGGAAATCTCCCGACTGCTCGATCGTTACCTCATACATCGCCCCTTTTCCTCCCGGTTCGTCGTCGCATAATTACAGTTTTTCCTTTTCTTCCGTTCGGCAGTGCGTACCGCCATGCCCTTGTCTTTCCAGCCTGTTCCCGTCTTTTCCCTTTTCTTTCTCGTCCCTTGTTTTTTCTCCTTTTCCTGCCGTTTTCCCACGCTTTTTCGCTCCGTTTTCTCCGGCCTGCGGTGTAATGTGATGACACATGGTGTAATGTGCATCCTAACATATTGCAAATCAATTATTTATCAATTTTTCTCCTATATATTTGCGGTGACAACATGAGTTATCAACACTAAAAATCAAAAATTATGGCAAAGAAAAATGCAAGGGAAGAACCCCCGAAACCGCAGGTCTCCGAAAACGAGCAGATGAGTGACATCGTGTTCATCCTTGACAAGATGGAACTGATTCTGGAAGCGGTGTCGCAAATCGGACAGGACGGAAAATTCAACACGGTAGCCGCCGACAGGCAGAACCGGAACTCCTTCCTGAAGATTGACCGCTATGCAGACGCCTTCGAGAACTTCATCAAGAACTTCTGGAGCCAGCTGAAAGACCCGACACGCTTCGGAATCCTCTCCGTCAAGGAAGACAGGCTGGACGACCCTGCCGTACAGCAGGCCATCGAGGACATCGCCGCAGGAAAAAAGACAAAAGCCGTGGAGGAATTTCTCAAGCAGTACGAGATTGTTCCGCGCAACAAGGAAAACCAAAGTATCAACCCCAAAAACCAAGAAGAAATGGCAAAGAAAAATGAAACCCAGCAGCAGGCTGCCGCAGCTGACAGCCAGCCGCAGAACCAGTCCCCCCAGTACCGTTACAACGAGTCCATGATCAACTGGGAACAGCTCAAGAATTTCGGAATCTCCCGTGAATACCTCCAGGAACGCGGACTGCTCGAACAGATGCTCAAGGGCTACAAGACCAACCAGGTCGTGCCCATAAGCATGAACTTCGGCTCGGCCGTACTGAGAACGGACGCACGTCTGTCCTTCCAGCAGTCCATGGCGGGCGAAGTGGTGCTCGGCATCCACGGTATCCGGCAGAAACCCGACCTTGACCGACCGTACTTCGGACACATCTTCTCCGACGAGGACAAGAAGAACCTGCTCGAAACGGGCAACATGGGGCGTGTCGTGGAACTGAAAGGACGCAACGGGGAATATATCCCATCCTTCATCAGCATCGACAAGCTGACCAACGAGGTGGTCGCCATGAAAGCGGAGAATGCTTTCATCCCGAGGGAAATCAAGGGAGTGGAACTGACAGAGCAGGAGCAGAATGACCTGCGTGAAGGCAAGAAGGTCTATGTAGAGGGCATGATCGCCAAATCCGGCAACGAGTTCAACGCCTTCATTCAGGTGAATGCCGAACGCAGGGGTGTCGAGTTCATTTTCGAGAACGACAAGCTCTTCAACCGCCAGACACTCGGGGGCGTGGAACTGACACAGAAACAGATTGAGGACCTGAACGCTGGAAAAGCCATCTTCGTGGAGGGAATGCAGCGCAAGGACGGCGAGGTGTTCTCCTCCTACGTGAAGTTGGACGAGGCGACAGGCCGCCCGTCCTACACCCGCTATAATCCGGACTCTCCGGAAGGCGCACGCGAAATCTATATTCCCAACGAAATCAACGGGGTGAAGATTACGGCGGAGGAACAGCAGCAGCTCCGTGACGGCAAGGTGATTTTCCTCAATGACATGGTGAACCGCAAGGGAGAGGAATTCTCCTCCTTCATCAAGGCCGACCTGGAAACGGGACGCCTGAGCTACTCCCGTACGCCGGACGGCTTCGAGCAGCGCGAGGATTTCAAGATTCCACCCAAGGTATGGGACGTGGAACTGACCAGACAGCAGCGTGCGGACCTGCAGAGCGGAAAGGCCGTGCTGGTGGAAGGCATCAAGGGATATGACGGGAAGACCATCTCGCAGTACGTCAAGGCGAACTTCAACCAGGGGCGTCTGGACTTCTACAACGAGAATCCTGACCGCAAGCGTGATGCCTCGCAGCGCAATGTGGTGGCCAACAGCCAGCGACAGGAACAGGGAAACCGCAAGTCAAAAGGTGCGAGCATTGCCTGACAACAGGTTACTGAAAAATGAATGTTGAATCAAAAAAAAGAAAGAAATATGAAAAAGGAAAACGGAAACGACATGCCTTTCAAGGCTGATGAAGTGAACTGGGACGAACTCTCCGGTATCGGTATCATGAAGGACGAGCTGGAACTCTCCGGCGAAATGGACACCCTCCTCAGGGGAGAGAAAACGAAAGTGATGTCCCTGAGCCTCGTGCTCCTCGGCGTGGACGTGGTGATGGACGCCACGCTCCAACTGGTCCGTAAGGGCGAGTCCCCGCTACTGGAAATCCAGGGAGTGACACCGCTGGGCAAATAATCTGGGAGCAATTATCAAGTAAACCGATGTCTTACCGCCGTTTCCTGTCTTCCGCATGGAAAACGGGAAACGGCTTAATTTTTATCTTACAATATGATAGCAATCATCGCAGAAAAGCCGAGTGTAGGCATGGACATTGCCCGTGTAGTCGGGGCTGATACAAGAAATGACGGCTACTGTTCCGGTAACGGATATATGGTGACCTGGGCACTGGGACACCTCGTGTCACTGGCCATACCGGACACTTATGGTTATACGAAAACGGCGGAGGAGGACTTGCCGATGCTGCCGGACCCGTTCCGCCTGGTCTCCCGACAGATGCGCACGGACAGGGGAATGGTTACGGACATCGCCGCCTCGAAACAGCTGAAAGTCATAGAAAGCGTGTTCAACCGCTGTGACAGCATCGTCGTGGCTACCGATGCCGGTCGTGAAGGGGAACTTATCTTCCGCTGGATATACGACTTTCTGGGCTGCACGAAACCGTTCAGACGCCTGTGGATCTCCTCGCTTACTGACGAGGCCATACGAAAAGGTCTGGAGGAACTGAAGGACGGCTCGGAATACGACAGCCTGTATACCGCCGCCGACAGTCGCGCGAAGGCAGACTGGCTGGTGGGCATGAACGCCAGCCGTGCCCTGGCCATCGTTTCCGGCTCGTCCAACAACTCGATCGGACGGGTGCAGACTCCGACGCTCGCCATGATATGCAGCCGCTACAGGGAGAACCGCAGTTTCGTATCCACACCATACTGGCAGCTGCATGTCACCCTCAATGGCGGCACGTCACACCGCCGCTTCTTCCATCCCGCGACCTTTGACGACAGGCAGAAGGCGGAAGCCGCCTACCGCAGTCTCTCTCCCGATTCTTCGGCGACGGTCACGAAGGTGGAGCGCAGGAAAAGCCTGCAACAGCCGCCGTTGCTCTACGACCTAACGGCACTCCAGAAGGACTGCAACGTGCACCTCGACCTGCCCGCAGCAAAGACGCTGGACATCGCCCAGTCGCTCTACGAGAAGAAGCTCATTTCCTACCCGAGAACGGGAAGCCGGTATATCCCGCACGATGTGATGGCCTGCGTGCCCGGTCTGTTGGAAAGGATAATGGCCATGCCCGAATTCGCCACAAGTGCCGGAATCCTTGACTTTGCGCGTCTCAACACCCGTAGCGTGGACGACCGTAAAGTGACGGACCACCATGCTCTCATCACGACCGGCATCGTACCCGAAGGGCTTTCCGAAGCGGAGGAGGCCGTCTATACGCTGATAGCCGGACGTATGCTGGAGGCGTTCTCGCCCTGCTGCGAGAAGGAACTGATTCTTATGGAATGTCGCCTGGACAACATGGATTTCCGCTCGAAAAGTTCCCTTGTCGTCAGTCCGGGATGGCGCGGCATCTTCTGCAGGAAAGAGGACAGGCAGGACGACGAGCCGGAAACCGACGAGGGTACGGCCGTATTTGCCGAAGGGGACACGGTTCCTGTTTCAGGATTCGGACTGTCCCAGAAGAAGACCGTGCCCAGACCGCTCTATACCGAGGCCACGCTGCTGGCAGCAATGGAGACCTGCGGCAGGGAGATAGCCGACGAACAGGCACGCGAGGCCGTGAAGGAGCTGGGCATCGGCACGCCCGCCACAAGAGCCGCCATCATCACCACACTGTTCAAACGTGACTATATCGCCCGCTCCGGCAAGAGCATCGTCCCCACGGAAAAGGGACTCCATATCTACGATGCGGTGAAGGACATGCTCGTGGCGGATGTTTCCCTGACAGGAAGCTGGGAGAAGACCCTGCTCCAGATAGAGCGGCACACGCTCGGACCGGACACGTTCATGGCATCCATCACGGACTACACCCGCAAGGCTACCCGTGAAATCCTGAACCTCAGCCTTCCGGCGGCAGCCGCCCGCACATTCACCTGTCCCAAATGCAAGACCGGACACATTATCGTCAGGGAAAAGAGTGCCCGTTGCGACAATAAAGGGTGCGGACTGACCGTGTACCGCAGATTCCTGAACAAGGAACTGACGGACCAGCATCTGGAACAGCTTTTCTCCTCCGGTTCCACACGCCTTATCAAGGGATTCAAGGGAAAGAAGGGCGTGGCTTTCGACGCTTCGGTCACCTTTGACGCCGGGTTCACCCTGACACTCTCGTTCCCCAAAAACGGGAACGGCAGGAAAAGGAAATGATGAAGCCATCCCGATTCGCGGGGCAAAGGTCGCAGCCCGCCCGTTTCCACCGGCAAGGTCAGGCCTTACGGTTTCTGGGAAAAATCATCCTCGCCAGAGGCTCCGGTATTTTTCCCGAAAACCTTGCCTGTGGAGGCGGACTGCAAGAAAGCCCCTGAAACCGGGAATGGCATTCCCGCCAAACAAATGAAGATTATGAAAGCAAAAGAACGTATCAGAAAGATAGCGGACAGCAGATGGGCAAGGACACTCGCGCTGGCCGTAACAGCAGCCATCATATTCAGCTGGCTCTATTCCCACGGTATATCGCCTGTATGGACTGCCGTGGCCATCATCTGTTTCAGGGGACTCTTCAGGTTCCTCTACCGTATAGCCTGTTTTCTCGTGGCATTGGCAATCATTCTGTGCATACTGAGTTTTCTGGTCTTCTGAAATCTGACGATATGGAACATGCACGGAATTTATCATTGCAGCATAAGGGAGCTGTCCGGGAGCGGGCGGCTCTTTTTGTATCCGTCACAGCCGGAAATGACACGGAAAGAAAAAGGGAATGGACGGAAAACACAGACATTGGCAAACCGAGAACTACAGGGCAAAGTTGGCAAACGCTTCTTGTCGGACGGCAAGGTCAGGCCGCAAGCGGTTTCGGAAAAAATCATCCTCGCTGCGCTCCGGTATTTTTCCCGAAAACCCTGCCTTTCCGGAAGCATTTGCCGTTGGGCCCTTGTAGTTCAACGGGCTGCCAAAGCCCGGGTATTCACAGTTAAAAATTAAAGAATATGCAACAAGCGATCATCACAAGACAGTCACCAGCTCCGATAGGGATGCCCGTGACAAGAAGACCAAAAGTACACGTCCCGCAACCGGCAATCAAGCTGCCGCCAAGGGGAACCACAGGTCCCGTTCACATCTCAAAGCTGCTGAACCCCGTTCTGGAAATATGCAGACATCCGGATAGGAACAGGCTGCTGGCTGAATTATTCAGCGAATATTGAAACACATCGTCTAATCATTTAATATCTGAAATTATGTTTTTTACAGCAATCCACCAGATGATGACGGAAAGCGTGGACCTCACGATCGTCATCCGCAAGACAAACGGACAACTGACCGTTTCCACATTGCCCAAATCGAACGGACTCAAGGACGAGGCCCAGAACCACATCGTGCCGCTGACTGTCACGGGCACACCGCAGGAACTTGACACAGGATTCCTGCAGGCAGTCACAAGACCGATACAGAAAGCGTGCGGGCTGATCTCCAACATGGCACAGTTTGAGGCACAGGCGGACAAGGCCGCCGCCAGCAGCAAGGCCGCCAAGGAAGCGAAATCCAAGGAGACGAAGGAAGAACGCGAGAAACGGGAGAAGTACGAGAAACTGATGAAGAAGGCGGAAGAACTGACAGCCGCCAGGAACCATCGGGAAGCCGTCAGCGTGCTTACACAGGCGAAAGCACACGCGAATGCCGCCCAGTTGAAGGAAATCGAGGAGAAGATAAAGGCAGCCGACACGGAAATGAACCGGGGAAGCCTCTTCGACCTGATGGAACAGGAGGCACAGCCGGAACCTTCGGTACAGCAGCAACAGCCACACTCCCAACAGCCAGTATACACACAGACACCGGTACAGAGAAATCCGCAACCGCAACGTCCGCAACAGCCGGTACCGCAGAGACCACAACAGGCATACACGCAGCATCCGCAACAGCCAGGAATATGGCCACCGCAACAACAGCCGCCACAGCCGCAAGCAAGACCGCAGATACAGCCGCACGCGCAATACGTACAGCTGACAGGCGGACAGCAGCCTTCCCAACCTCAATATCCGCCGCAGCCTGAAATTCAGGACTGGCAGGAAGAACGGTTCATGCAGGAGGACGAACAGCAACCGTACCTCTCCGATCAGGAACACCCCGCATACAGTGAGAAGGACTACGAGGAATACATCGATTTCCCGCAGTCCATGCTGGAACCCAAGTATTCACCTTATCAGACAGTTTAAGACATGGCACTCGAAATTAAAGGAATGACACGCTCATTCAGATTCAAGAAAGGAACAGAGTATATTACTCTTCAGGACCCGGATCCGAACATCTCGCCGGACATGGTCATGAACTACTATTCGAACATGTACCCGGAACTGACGACGGCTACCGTTCACGGACCGGTCATCAGGGAGGACATGACAGAATATGAGTTCAAGACAACTATCGGAACAAAAGGATAAAGGATATGGCAAAGGACTACAGAAAAAAGAAGAAATCATGTGTACCATTGGACGGATATCAGGCGGAACAGCTCGCGAGACTTATCATTGCGGAAACCGAAAGGAAGGTGCATTACGGCACGGAAAGGAAGAAACGGATTGCGGCACCCAGCGGTGCCGTAATTCTTTTCTGAACACCACATTCACGCCGATGCCTCCGCCGGAACTGTTCTCGGAAAGTCCTGACGGAAAGCCGTGCAACCTGATCACGCGGGAAAACTACGAGTACCTGCGTGATTCCTTTTTCAGATATGCGAGTCTTATGAAAAAGGAAGCGGTACATGCACCGGGACTCACAATGGCGGAAGGAATAACGAGACTGCATGATGAAATGAGCGACCTTGTCGGCAATGACATGAATGTAAACATCGAGCAGGATGGGGAAAGACTCATTTTCCGTCTCTGGAAATGCCACAGATGGGGAGAACTTACGCTGTATTACTTCCCTGTGAAATTTGTGGAAAATCTCGGGCCGGAACTGAGACGCATATCTGTCACCTTCATCCACAACCTGATGCAGGCAAACGGAATTGACACCATACTGGACGAGGATGACACGGAATATGCGCTTACCTGGCTGGCTGAAGAGAATGACGACGAACAGGACGACAGGAAAAAACGGCTGAAACTGCTGCATTCATACGAGAAAGGCAGGATACACAGTCTGCTCAGGAGAGTGGAACGGAAATCCTACTACAAGGACCTGCCGAAGGCAATCGGACGGTATAAGCCGGCGAACGGATACGAACAGTCCCTGCTCTCCGCCATGAAGGAAGGTCTGGAATTCCTCTCGCCTGAACGCGGCATCATGGAATACGGCTACGACCCGTTTTATGAAGAGGAACCGGACTACCTGCCCATGTATCTCAACAGGCAGATAAGGGTCGTCTATGACTGCAATGATCCCGTGACGGACAACCTCGTGGACTACTACAACTCCTACAGCCGGGAGACATACGACATCATTCCGGTCACCACCTGTGACCTGTCTCCGGAAACGGAGGAACTGTTCCGCATGGACGACTACCCGGAACGCTTCTTCAAATGGGCGGAAAAATTTATCAACATCACAATATAAACCAATCTGAAAGCATATGATAGACAGCAACGAACTGACCAGAAAGATCAAGACACCGCTCAACCCCAGGGCGGCACTGATAGCCTATGCCTCGGAAGGGGACAAGAACTTCTTCCTTGAAATCCGGGGTATTGACGACCGGGGAAACATGACGGAAGGAAGACCGGTGACACTGGAATTCATGAACACCCTCGTGAAGGAATACTCGGAAAGACACGGTACCACTCCATACGGGAAGATACCCGACAACCTGCTGTATTGCGACTCGCGCAAGGGCAGCGAAAGATACGTGTGGTACAATCCACCGCACAAGCGGATGATGTTCTTCAGCACCGCACTCAAAATAGAAAACGCGGAATATTACCTGCCGGGAGTAATCTACGAGGCCGGAGAGCACGGAATGAGAATCTATGCCTACAAGGGGAACGTTCCCAGACCGGATACCGTACTGTATGCCGCACCGTTCTTCAACGTGACAGGTTCCAGCGTATGTCTGGGAAACGCCAGGATAGAGCTGCCGAAGGACCTGACCTATGAAAAGCTGCTGCAGTACTGGGAACGGAAATTCTGGCTGACGGAATTCACCCACCTGGGAGGGAACGGGAACCCGACAAGGTCAAACCTCGTGCTGGTGGCAAAGGCGGCACGGGACAGGGACTTCAACCTCGACGAACTGAAACAACTGAACAACATGAAACTTAAAGACATACTGAAATGAAAAGAGTACACTACATCGACAACTATCTCATAAACCCGCAGCATCCGGTAACGGTAAACCTTATCGGAGCGGGAGGAACAGGCTCACAGGTGCTTACCTGCCTGGCCAGGCTTGACACGGCACTGAGGGGACTCGGACATCCCGGACTGTTCGTGACACTGTATGATTCCGACATCGTGACGGAAGCCAACATCGGGCGGCAGCTCTTCAGCCCTTCGGACATCGGACTGAACAAGGCGCAGTGCCTCGTCACACGCATGAACAACTTCTTCGGCAACGACTGGAAGGCGGTACCGGACATCTATCCGGCAGCCCTGAAGGACGCCAGACGGGATAATCTGGCCAACATAATGATTACCTGCACGGACAACATAAAGTCCCGTCTCGACCTCTGGAACATACTGAAAGCCGTGCCGGTTTCGGAATACAGAAGCCACGAAACACCACTGTACTGGATGGACTTCGGCAACATGCAGAATACGGGACAGGTCATCCTCGGAACCGTACCTAAGAAAATCAGACAGCCGGCATCCAAGCTGTACGAAACGGTGGAATCGCTGAAGGTGATCACACGATATGTCAAATACGCAAGAGTGAAGGAAAAGGATTCCGGACCGAGCTGTTCGCTGGCGGAGGCTCTGGAGAAACAGGACCTGTTCATCAACTCCACACTGGCACAGCTCGGCTGCAACATCCTGTGGAAAATGTTCCGCAACGGTATGATCGAGCATCACGGGCTGTACCTGAATCTCTCCACCATGAAAGTGAATCCGATAACTGTATAATATCAAAGCGTTTCCGTATGATTAAAATATAAAAAAGAACTCAGGAAAATAATCCTGAAAACCAATATTTTTCGTAACTTTGTATCAAAATCAAATAAGCATAACAATGGAACCATCTATATACAGTTTTTCACTTTGTGCCGCACTGCCGTTGATGTTATTCTTCGGCTTTTATTTTTTGTTTGCAAAGACTCCTGAAAAGAAAATTTTCAAGAATTATCTCCGCTCCCGACAGATTATGGGTATAGCTATGCTGCTGCTTTCGGCAAATTATTCGGTACATTTCTTCTTTGGTATTCGATTCAAAAATGCGGATTCTTCCATATTGATGAACATGTCCACATACTTCCTGTGCTATTCTCTGTTCAGTTCGGCATTGATAATGTTGCTTGATTGTTTTTACATTACCAAACGGCGTGTGTGGACACATATCATTTTATGGATTATATTCTCAACTCTTTCCGGAGTTGTGTTGTTCCTGTTGCCAAGCGGAATCATGCAAAAAATCTCTTTATTTGCTTTAGCTGTCTGGTTAATCGTTTTTGGAGTCGTTTTAGCTCGCAGAGTCATAATTGCATATCGTAGAGCCATTCGGATTTTCAATGAAACTCAGGCGGATGATATAGGCACATATATCGAATGGCTTTCCATATTCACTTATTGGGCTGTTATCTTCGGTGTCGGATGCGGATTGCTGACATTTCTGCCAGACAAATATGTTTTTATCTGGATTTTGTCGTCAATACCGTTCTACAGCTATCTTTTCTACAGCTATCAGAACTACCTGCTGTTCTATGAACAGGTGGAAAATGCTTTTGAGCAAGATATACAGTCTGAAGAAGAACTTCTGACAGATACGGAAACAGAACCTGAAATAGTTTCTGAGAAAGAAGTTCCAGTGTCCTATACAGAAATTATAGAGAAAGTGGCCAACTGGATAAAGACAGACGGCTATGTCCAGCAGGGACTTACCATAAAAGAACTGTCCGAAATACTTCATACGAACCGTACCTATCTTTCCGCTTATATCAAGACTACGTATAAAATGACATTCCGCGAATGGATAACCGGTCTCCGGTTGGAGTATGCGAAAAACATACTGAAGGAGCATCCGGAAATCAATATACAGAAGCTGGCTGAGTCTTCCGGTTTTCTTTCCCGCAGTAACTTTATCAAATCATTTACAGAGAAGGAAGGATGTACGCCTGGCAAGTGGAAAAAAGCAAATCTGGAATAATTTGTGTGGTAAAAAGCCGATGAAAAAGGTCTCAGAAGCTCATTTTCAAAAAGTGCTCAAGCGACAAAAAAGTGCTAATTCGACAAAAAAAAGTGCTCAAACGACAATTTGAAAAGTGCTCAAACGACAATTTTTATAAAACGCTGTATTTCAACAGAAAAAGTTTTTGTAATATTTTGGGCGCTGAATGGCATTTATTACCTTTGGAGAAGACAAAGATAATAAATTCAAGTTTATATGAGCAGAAAAATCACTTTTCTCACCCTGTTTCTGTGGCTGATGACGGTAACTTTTCCTGTCATTGCGCAGCAGAAAGCAGACACGACCTACACCTTCCGGTTCGTTCCGCAGAAGGACATGTTCTACGTGCCTTGGAATGGCAATGACACGGAACTTGCCCGTCTGCTGGAATGCATCGAGCGCAACAGAACGGACATTCTTGACGGCAGGCTGCCGCTGCTGGTTGACGGCTACTGCAACTCGCTGGGCAGTGAAACCGAGAACCTTGCCACGGCGAAGATCCGTGCCAACCGTGTGAAATCCGAACTGATTATCCGTGCGGAAATCAAGGAAGAAAACTTTATCACCCGCAACCATGCGACAGAGGGAGACTTTGTCACTGTGCGCCTGACGGTACCGGTCAAGGAAACAGCCGTGACGGATGCGGAAGCGGAAGCACGACGCAAGGCGGAAGCCGAACGACTGGAAGCCGAGAAGCGTGCCGAACAGGAACGACTTGCCGAAGAGCAGCGCAAGGCGGAAGAAGCCCGACTTGCCGCTGAAAAGGCAGAAGCCGAGAAAGCCGCTCAACAAAATACACTTGCCGACACGCCGTCGGAAACCAAAATCACAACTGATTATCATCTCTCCCTGCGTGCCAACCTGCTGCGCTGGGCTACCCTGACACCCGACCTTGGCGTGGAATGGCGCATCTGCCCATCGTGGGGCATTGCCGTAAACGGCTCGTGGACTTCATGGACGTGGAGCGACAAGGACCGCCGCTATGCACTCTGGGAAGTGGCTCCGGAAGTGCGTTACTATATGGGTGAGAAGAAAGCCTGGTATCTGGGCGCGCTGTTCAAGGCCGGACAGTTCAACTACAAGCTCTCCGAAACAGGCAAACAGGGCGACCTGATGGGTGGCGGCATCACCGCCGGCCACCAGCTGCGGCTGAACAAGGCACTGGCTCTTGATTTCAACCTCGGTCTGGGCTACCTGAATGCCGACTATGAGAAATATGAGGTCATCGACGGCGTGCGTGTACGCCACGGCAACGAGACAAAAGATTGGTGGGGCCCCATCAATGCCGGTGTGACATTGGTATGGAAGTTATTCTAACACGGAGGAATAGAATATGAAAGCAAAACAATATATAAATATGATGGGAATGGCAGCCGCCGTGCTGCTCTCTTCCTGCGTGAAGGACACGCTTTATGACACGCCGCACCCCGACTACGGGAAGATTGCGGTAACAGCCGACTGGTCGGCCCGCGGTGAGGGTATCGACATACCTGCCACATGGACGGTCACCATGGGCGACTATACGGGTACGGAGACTTCCGCCACCCATGCCCCCGACCATCTGTTTGCTCCGGGCAGCTACACCCTTGCGGTGTGGAACCCGGCTGAAGGAATCACGGTGAACGGCACCACAGCCACCATTGCCGCAGCCACGGGAACCCGGGCAGGCACGGATGCCTTTGTGAACAATGCCCCGGGATGGTTCTTCACCTATACGGAACAGGTGACCATCGAGAAAGACAAGAACTATCCGCTGACCGCTACAATGAAGCAGCAGGTGCGCGAGCTGACGCTTGTCGTCGAACCGACGGGTGATGCCGCTGGACGCATCACGGAGATTGTTGCCCATCTGACGGGTGCAGCCCGAACACTCAATTTCGCTACTGATACCTACGGAGCCGCTTCGAACGTCGTGCTGCCCTTCACCAAGATAACCGAAGGTGACGATGCTGGCAAGTGGAAAGCCACGGTGCGGCTACTGGGTGTGACAGGCACGGAACAACTGCTGACGGGTGAAATCCGCTATGCGGACGGCAACCCGACCCCCACGATGCTGAAAAGCGACCTCACGGAAGCCCTCAAGGAGTTCAATACCAGAAAGGGCGCATCGCTGACCCTCGGCGGAACGCTGGTTGAGACTCCCGAAGGCATGGAAGTGGACGGATCCGAAATCAACGGCTGGGAAGAAGTGAAAGGTGATGATGTAAATGCCGATTTGTAACTAATATAATGACAGATATAATGAAGACAAGATTTTTTGCACTTGCGACGCTCGTCCTCGCACTGGCAGCCTGCAACAACGACAACGAGAACCTGAACGGTGACCCAGTGGCCGCCCAGTTTACCGCCGACATCGCCCTCGCCACCCGCGCCAGCGGAACCACCTGGGATAACGGCGACCGTATCGGCATCACCGACATCGGCAACGACACCCAGTACGGCAACGTGCCTTTCATCCTGAAAAATGGGAAATTTGAGGCAGAAAAAAAGGTCATCTATATCGAAGATACAAAGACCCATACTTTCCGCGCCTACTATCCGTACAACGCGGCGGGAGGTATCCTCGCAGCCACGACCGATGCCACGGCGCAGCAGAACCAGTCTGCCATTGACTTCCTCTTTGCCACAGGAGCCACGGGAGACAAAAAAAGCCCGGTAGTGAGCTTCACCGACAAAACCGGCAAAGGCGGTGAAGACAACTCCTTCCACCACCGCATGAGCCGGATAACCCTTACCTTCGAGGCGGGCGACGGCGTGGATTTCAGCGTGGTCAAGCCTGAACGTTACACGCTGGACGGATTGTTACTCACCGGTACGTTCAACACGGCCGACGGTATTGCCACCGCAGACAACGGGGCACAGACCGGAGAACTGGCCATGAATTTGGCAGACGGCGTTCTCACGTCATCGATCATCCTCTTCCCGCAGACAGTTGCATCCCTGCCGTTGGTTGTGAATTACAAAAGTCAGGAATATCATGCCACACTCACCGTGCCCGAAGGCGCACTGCAGGCGGGCAACAACTATACCTATACCGTCAAGGTACGCAACAAAGTCCTTGAAGTCAGCGAAGCCACCATTGCAAAGTGGAACGATATAGACGGCGGAGAAGTGGGCGCTGACCTGTAGGATGTTAATAATTAATCGATTAGAATAAAGAATTATGAGACATAGATTATTTATCCCCGCAGCCACCGCACTGCTGTTCGCCCTCGCCGCCTGCACACAGGACGAACTTGCTGGCGATAACCGTCTGCCCGAAGGTGAATACCCTGTATTCATCCGTGCCACCGGACTGTCCGTAGAAGCAACGCCGCTGGCAGCCTCTTCCACCCGTGCCGCTGTGGACGGCGACTGGCAGGGCGTCACTTCCGTGGCACTCAAGATGGGCGATGCGGTAAAGGAATACACCGTAACGGCTTCTACCGATTTCAAGAGTGCCACGCTTTCACGCGAGAACGACCCGTACTACTGGACCAGCCGCGACCCAATTACCGTATCGGCATGGTGGCCCTTCAACAATGCCAACATCACACAGATGCCTGCCGTGAAGGTGGCCGAAGACCAAAGCAAATTGGCTGACTTCCAGAACAGCGACTTCATCTCTGCTGAGAACCGGAAGGTGGAATTTAACACCCCGACTCTTGAATTTACCCACCGCACGGCACGCGTGACAATCGAACTGAAGCCCGGCACGGGATTCACGAGCGTCGCCGGTGCCACGGTGAGCCTCGTGAGCCTGTCCGCCGATAACGGCAACCCGACTGCCATCAAGACCTACAACGCAAGCGGCAACACCTACGAGGCACTGACCGCCCCGCAGACCGTTGCGGCAGGCAAGCCATTCGTCAAGGTGGAACTCGGCAGCGGCACCTTCTACTTCCGTCCGCAGAACAACGTCGTATTAGAAGCGGGCAGCCGCTATAAATATACCGTCAAGGTGAACGCCACCGGCCTGACGTTAGAGGGTTGCACCATCGGCAGCTGGGCTGACGGCGGCGGCGAGAGCGGCACAGCCGAGGATTTGGGCTACATCTACGACAGCAACACCAAGACCTACACGGTCTATAACGCCGACGGCCTGCTGGCATGGAACGAAGCCTCACAAAAAGATGAATCGATAAATTGCACCCTCGCCGCTGACATCGACCTGACGGGTAAGGAATGGACACGGTCAGGCATATTTACATTCTACTCCGGCGTCTTTAATGGGCAGGGACACCGCATTACAGGATTTAACTCTTCAGCAATGAATAATACTGGATTTTTGGGTTCACTCTTAAGTGAACGTGGAGTGATAAAGAACCTACAACTCATAGATGTGAATCTGTATGGCAGTAGTGGAAATACTGCTGGAATAGTGGGCCGAAATCATGGCCAAATCATTGCCTGCTCTGTGACGGGAAAAATTTCTGCATCATATGGTGGAACTTGTGGTATAGCCGAATCAAATTATGGCGATATCATCGCTTGCTGGTTCGACGGCACATTGAAAGAGTCTAACAATGGAGCTATAGTGCGTTATAACTACGCTGATATAACTTCCTGTTATTGGGGAGGCAATGCCGGGCAAGGAGTATTCCGTATTGAAGGAGGAACGGTAGATGCCACGAAGGTGGACGGCGCGACCGTGAAATGGCAGACAGCCGTCGACGGCATGAACACCGCCCTCACCGCTGGCGACTACCAGTGGATACTCGGCACCGACGGTCTGCCCGTATTACAAAAGAGACAATAACGAACCCTAAACGACACGCATCATGAAACGAGCAACCATCCATACATCCGCAGCCATCGCCCTGCTGCTCGGCCTTGCCGCCTGCACGCAGGACGAACTTGCCGACGATAACCGTCTGCCCGAAGGAGAATACCCCGTAGTCATCCGTGCCACCGGACTGTCCGTAGAGGCAACGCCGCAGGCAGCCCCATCAACCCGTGCCACCGTGGACGGCGACTGGCAGGGCGTCACTTCCGTGGCACTCAAGACGGGCGATGCGGTAAAGGAATACACCGTAACGGCTTCTACCGATTTCAAGAGTGCCACACTCTCACGCGAGAACGACCCGCACTACTGGACCAGCCGCGACCCGATTACCGTATCGGCATGGTGGCCCTTCGATAATGCCGACATCACACAGATGCCTGCCGTGAAGGTGGCCGAAGACCAGAGCAAATTGGCTGACTTTCAGAACAGCGACTTCATCTCTGCCGAAAACCAGACGGTGAAATTTGACGACCCGACACTTGAATTTACCCACCGCACGGCACGCGTGGCAATCGATCTGAAGCCCGGCACGGGATTCACGAGCGTCGCCGGTGCCACGGTGAGCCTCGTAAGCCTGTCTGCCGATAACGGCAACCCGACCGCCATCAAGACCTACAACGCAAGCGGCAACACCTACGAGGCACTGACCGCTCCGCAGACCGTTGTGGCAGGCAAGCCGTTCATCAGGGTGGAACTCGGCAGCGGCACTTTCTACTTCCGGCCGCAGAACAACGTCGTGTTGGCAGCAGGCAGTCGCTATAAATATACCGTTAAGGTGAACGCCACTGGCCTGACATTAGATGGCTGCACTATCGGTGACTGGGCTGACGGTGGCAGCGAGAGCGGTGAGGCTGAGGATTTGGGTTATTCTATACAGAACGACGGCAGTTACACGGTCTATAACGCCGACGGCTTGCTGGCATGGAACAAAGCCGTACAAAAAGATGAATCAATAAATTGCACCCTCACCGCCGACATCGACCTGACGGGTAGGGAATGGACACGGATAGGCACATGGCCAGGTTACTCCGGCGTCTTTAATGGGCAGGGACACCGCATTACGGGATTAAACATTTCAGCAGCGACTACTGAACTTTTTGGGTTATTAAATGTACGTGGTGTGATAAAGAACCTACAACTCATAGATGTGAATCTGTATGGCAGTAGTGGATCAGCAGCTGGAATAGTGGAGCAAAATGAGGGTCAAATCATTGCCTGCTCTGTGACGGGAAAAATTTCTGCATATGGTAGAACTTGTGGTATAGCCGATTTAAATTATGGCAGTATCACCGCTTGCTGGTTCGACGGCACATTGAAAGAGTATGAATCTGGAGCAATAGTGCGTTATAACTACAATACTATAACTTCCTGTTATTGGGGAGGCAATGCCGGGCAAGGAGTATTCCGTAATCATGGAGGAACGGTAGATGCCACGAAGGTGGACGGTGCGACCGCGAAATGGCAGACAGCCGTCGACGGCATGAACCCCGCCCTCACCGGCAACGACTACCAGTGGGCACTCGGCACCGACGGCCTGCCCGTACTGAAAAGAAACAATAACAACCCCTAAACAACACGCATCATGAAACGAACAAACATCCATATATTCGCAGCCATCGCCCTGCTGTTCGCCCTTGCCGCCTGCACGCAGGACGAAGCGGGCTTCCTACCGGAAGGGGCGGAAGGCACATCCATCGTCTTCACCGCCACGGGACTGAATCCCGCCGCGACAGCCACCGTCGGCACCCGTGCCCCCGCGGATGGCAATTGGACGGGTGTGCAGAGCGTGGCAGTTCTGATGGACGGCACGGTGAAGACGTACAACGTGACGCCCTCCACCGCCGACCCCACCAGCGCCACGCTGACCTCCACCGACCCGTACTACTGGACCAACCACAACGACATCACCGTCACGGCGTGGTGGCCCTACACCGCTGGCGAGACAACCCCACCTGCGGTAAAGGTAAAAGCCAACCAAAGTGCCCAGAAAGACTTTGAGGGCAGCGACCTCATCGTAGCCGACGGGCAGACGGTGACCTACGGCAGCCCCACGCTCCGCTTCACCCACCGCACGGCGCGGGTGACCATCGTTCTGACGGACAACACCGAGGGGCTGGCATCCGTGCAGCTGACGGGTCTCTCCACCGAAGGCGGCAACCCGGATATAATCGTCCCGTATGACAAGGGCAGCAACACCTACACCGCCATCGTAGCCCCGCAAAGTGTGGCAGCTGGCACGGCCTTCATTACCTGCACCTTCACTAACGGCAAGACCTTAGTTTATAAGATGAAGAATGCTACCGACTGGCAGGCGGGCGGTGAATATACCTACACCGTCTCCCTCGCTACGGCAAGAGGCTATATCATAGAGGACGACGGCAGCTACACGGTCTATAACGCCGACGGTCTGATGAATATAGCCGAATTAGTGAACGGAGGTAAGACCGACATAAACATTACCCTCGACAAAAACATTGACCTCACCGGCAAAGCCTGGACGCCGATAGGCACAGACTACGACAACTCATACAAAGGCACCTTCGATGGTGGCGGCCATACCATTACGGGGCTGACCTTTACGACAAATGACGAATTTGCGGGTCTGTTCGGCTGGCTCAATAGAGCTGGTACGGTGAAGAACGTGGTGATGGAGGGCGTACAGATAACAAGCAATCAAATATATGGCGGCAGTATTGGCGGCGTGGTAGGATCTAGCTGGGGCACCATTGAAAACTGCTCGGTGTCGGGCAACGTCAGCGGCACGGTGTATGTCGGCGGTGTGGTGGGTGTTCAAATAGGCGGTTCCATCACCGGATGCAGTTCCTCTGCCACAGTGAAGGGAACGGTCGATGTCGGCGGCGTGGCAGGTCAGACGAATTCGAGTGCCACCCTGACCGCTTGCTATGCCACGGGCAACGTGATCATAGAAATAAACCCCAAAAAGAATATCGCTGGCGGCAGTCTGGTGGGAATGAACGCAGGAATCAGCCTCCTTGCCTGCTATGCCACGGGCAACGTAACCAGTACGGGTAGTAGCACCGGCAAAGTACATATCGGCGGCTTTTTGGGAAATAACTACACCACCGTGACCGCCTGCTATTGGAAGAACAATCATGAACAAGGCATCGGCTACAATAAAGAAAACATCGTCCCCGAAGCCACGAAGGTGGACGGCACTGGCGTTACCTGGAAGAATGCCGTTGATGCCATGAACACCGCCTTGCAGAACGCAGGCTCAAAGTGGCGTTACGAACTTAAAGGAGCATTGCCTACCTTGAGGAAGCAGTAAGCCGTTGCGGGCGGAAATGTTCCGCCCGCAACGAACATTAACCGAAGTATAACCCCAATAAAAAAAGGAGGACGTGCTGGAACACACGGAGAATCCACCATATAGGTTTTGGCATCAAGGCATTGTTAATAATAATATAGACTCCAGTGTAAATATGGAAGCTGTAAGCCGGACATTGTCAAGATTGGTGCTCATTAAAGGCAACAAATCAAGTAATTAAATTAAAAACATGGGACTTTTTCACAGAGACAAGAAAAATAATGACGATGAGCCGGACAGTGTTCAAACCAATTCATTCTCTGATATTATGAATGGTTTGCAATACGCCGTAAACTGTGCACAAGATACATTGCAGAATCATCAGATACAAAATCTGACCAGACTTTTTGAAGGAACAAATGCAAATAACGCAAATACGTTCCAATCGAAAAAAATCATGGTTGGAGACAAGACTATTGATATTCCACTTATAGCTTTGATATCCCATCATTATCTTGCGATGGATAATGTGCAGATAAAGTTCAAGGCGAAGGTCGGAAGCGTGGAATCACAGATTCCAGAAAACAACTTATTGTTATCCAGCCCACAAAGAGCCAATCTCCAGATGCAGATGAGCAACATAAAACCGGATGCGGATGATGTCATGGAGGTTTGCGTCAATTTTAAGGTTCAGGAGACTCCAGAGAGCATTTCCCGAATTATTGACGATTTTGTAAAAAATATCTAACAATTTTAAAATTCAAATGTTATGGCAGAAGAAATAAAGAACCAAGGGCAACAAGAAAATGCGGAAAACTTGAATGAAAATGTAAGCGGACAGGCGAAAGAAATTATCTCCGCTGCATTGGAAGAGACTCAAAACAGAGAAACTTCTCCAGTTCTTAAAGCAGATTCAAACGTGACTGACAAATTCAAGGGGCTTCCCATGCGGGAACTTATTGCAGCTCCACTTATTGCAGCAGCCGAAGCACAACAGGAATTGGCAGCGACAGCATGGAATTTCTACCAGCAAATTGCATTTGATGGTAAAAGCGGCAATAAAGCGCGTATATTGGAATTCGATGTCGAAAGACCGATACAGCAGGATGGAAAAATGACAACAATGTCACAAAGTGTCAAGGCTCCGTTTATAGGATTGGTGCCTATTCCTTCCCTGCTCATAGATCGCGTGGATGTCGATTTCCAGATGGAGGTTACCGATACATCAAACGTAAAAAGCACTACCAACGCAGAAGTAGAGGCAAAAGCTTCTGCAAAACATTGGTTTATAAATGCGGAAATCAGCGGCAAAGTCACGACCGCCCGCGAGAACACCCGCATGACCAACCAAACGGCAAAATACCAGATACATGTTTCGGCCAGCCAGCAACCACAGACCGAAGGTCTGTCAAAACTGATGGATATAATGGCTTCCTGTATCGAGCCTATAAATACAGAAAGCAGTAAATAGAGTATAAACATATAGAACGGGATGGATAAAGTCCCGTTCTTATAATTCATACAAAAATGCCGATATTACCGAGTTTAAGAATTAACCCTGTAGCGACTATCAATAGTTCAAATATTTTTGTGCTTCCTCAAGGATATGCATTTCCTGCAGGTCCAGTAACAATAACAGAAATTAGTTTGAGAAGAGGCTCTCTTTTCAGGTTAATACCAACACCACTTGGTACTGACTTCTATTTCCCATTCATACCAAATAATGTAGGTTCATGTGTTGTTAACCATCCATTCAATGGACAAATTGTCACGACACTGGCGTTAAGCGGATGTGCTATAGAAGTCCACTCTTTCCCAAGTCTCAATCGTTATGTCTTCTATCATGATAGTGATGGTAGAAATATGTATCGCATCCCGCCTACAAATAGAGGGGCTCAAGTCTGTCGAATTCAATCCGGATCCTATTGGGATAACTATGGGCTTTATAAGACGGCAGCTCCAAATGTTCAATTCATATTTGTTTATTATAATAATGCCTGGCATGTAGGTGCTTTTGGCGTTTATACAAAATATGTTCATCCATCAGTAGATATCATAAAAACATTTACACCCAAAGGAGGTAAATACAGAGGCTTTTTTAACGATAGGTTTCGTTTGTTGCAGCTATAAAATGCAAAATGCAAGCACTACCCGTTATTTATGAATTTTGTTTGAATTGTGAATGGCAGCTTTATTGAGACATGACATACGCAACATTATTTTATGGCAGTCATCGGCAGCATGGCTGCCATTTTAGCAAACGCTTGATTTAGTTGATGGAGATAAGATTACGACATAAGATTCTTTTGGGATATATAATTCTTTTGGCGGCCATAGGCAGTATGGTCGCCATTTTGGTACATGAACGCAAACGAATAAAAGAGATAGAGGCCGAGTCCGCCGAGATACGGCAAGTGCGTCGTAGTATCAACACGGCTCATCGCCGTATTACGGGGCTCGCCACATTGGGTGAGGGTGTGGTAAATTGGAACAAAGCGGACTATCTATACTATCGTAACCGCCGACTGCAAGCCGACAGTTTACTGAACTTGCTGAAACGGCACTGCCGTGAATATGTACGCCCGGAACAGATAGACACTCTTCGTGCTCTGCTTGCCGAAAAGGAGACACACCTGCTGCACATAATGGAAATGTTTGAACGGCGAACTGAAGCGGACAGCGTGCTGGTAAACCAGTTGCCGGAAGTGGCAAGGCGTGCAACACATATCCGTACCATAGAACAAAAGAAAAAAGGGATTGCAGGATTCTTCGGGAAAAAAGAAGAAATACAAGTAATGCCATCCCAAAAAGAACTTCATGATTTCAGTGACAGCCTGATAGCAATACATCAAAGACAAGCGAGCGAAATGGACATTTATGCCGACAGCCTGCGTATGCGCAACAGGGAATTGAACAGGACATTGAACAAGCTGATAAACGACCTTGACGAACAGGCACAAACAGCCTTCTCACAAAGAGAGTTAAAAATGGCAGAAGCAGAGAAAATGTCGTTCTTTTTAATGGCAGGAGTAATCGGCATGGCCATCATCCTGCTCATCATTTCGCACCTTATCATCATGCGTGACCTTAACCGCAGGGAAAGGGACAAGGCTGAACTGGAAGATACGGCAACACAAAACCGTACACTCTCCGACATGCGCAAGAAAATAATCATCACACTTTCCCATGACATACGAGGACCTCTCAATGCCATCAGTGGCAGTGCTGAACTGGCCATGGATACTCGTGACCGGAAACGCCGCAATGCCTATCTCGGAAACATCCTTGAATCATCCCGTCATATCACCCGGCTTGCCAACAGCCTGCTTGACCTCTCCCGTCTGGACGATGCTAAAGAAACCCTAAACGAAATTCCTTTCCATCTTGAATCCTTTCTGGAAAGTATCGCTGAAGAATACACACGCAAGGCGAACGACAAAGGATTGATGTTTGACAAGGCTTTTATGGGTTGCGGCATCACCGCCCTTGGCGATGCAGACCGCATAAGGCAGATAGTGGTCAACATTCTGAAGAATGCTGTAAAATTCACCCGTACAGGTTATATCAAATTTCTGGCAAGTTATGAAGAAGATACTCTTTCAGTAAAGGTCAAAGATACGGGGATAGGAATGGACGAGAACACAACACAACGCATTTTTCAGCCCTTTGAACGGGCTGCTCCTGATTTGGATTCAGAAGGCTTCGGACTGGGACTTTCCATTACGAAAGGGCTGGTGAACCTGTTCGGAGGAAGACTCTCTGTTTCGAGCCAGATCGGTAAAGGCAGCGAATTCAAGGTGGAAATTCCGCTTAGGCAGACCAATGAGCCTGCAAGAGACAAGCCAGAAACTTATACGGGAAACCTCAGACTTCCTCGACGGGTTCTTGTAGTCGATGACGATCCGATACAATTGCGCAACACAGTTGAAATGATGGAACGGAACGGTATCTCATGCCGAGCCTGTACCAATGCACAGGAAGTGGTCAAGGCATTGAGAACCGGAGAATACGACCTATTGCTGACCGATATACAGATGCGTGGTACGGGAGGTTTTGACCTGTTGCATCTGCTACGCCTTTCCAACATAGGAAATTCACGGACAATTCCCATAGCTGCAATGACCGCCCGTAACGACGGCGATGCAGACCGCTATATTCAAGCCGGACTTGCCGGCTGTATCCACAAACCGTTCTATACAAGAGACCTGCTCGAATTTCTCTCGTCACTCATTGGACAGGACAGAACAATGGATAATCATTCTCCAGATTTCGAGGCTCTGTATGTCACTACGGGAGACGAACGCTGGACTTTGGAGACTCTTATAGAGGAATCCAATAGGAACAGTTCTGACTTGCTGGATTCTTTGAGTCAGGAAAAGCCCGACCGGAAGCGGATATGGGAAACTCTGCACAGGATGTACCCGATGTGGGAGCAATTGGGAATAGCCCATGAGCTGGAATCGTACAGCTATGAAGAGTATGTGGAAGATACGGATGAGTCAGCATTCCGCAATGATGTGGAAAGAATTGTCAGAAGAATAGACCGGCTGATATCTGAGACAAAAAGCCGATTATCGGAAATGGACGGACATAATTAAATGAAAACATGAATGAAATACAGAATACTGATAGTTGAAGACAACATCATGCTTGCCGGGCAACAGAAAAAAAGGTTGGAAAAATCCGGTTATGAAGCAGAGATAACAATAGATGAACCAGGGGCACGAAAACTGCTCAAGAAAGAAAGTTTCGACCTTGTGCTGTCCGACGTACGCCTGCCGGAAGGGGACGGTATATCTTTGCTCGAATGGATGCGGAAGGAACGGATGGATATCCCTTTCATTATCATGACCGGATATGCTTCAGTACCGGATGCTGTACAAGCCATAAAACTGGGAGCCAAAGACTATCTGGCAAAGCCGGTACAGATGGACGAATTGCAAAGACAACTGAAAGATATTTTCCGTCCCAAATCTGTGATATGCGACAAAAACAAGGATTTGCTCCCCAGAAACAGCCTTCAGATGCAGGAGGTCGAACATCTGGTCAGTACAGTCGCCCCATTTGACATTTCTGTGCTTATACTTGGTCCTAACGGTGCCGGAAAAGAATCGGTTGCACAGCGTATCCACTATATAGGAGAGCGGAAGGATATGCCGTTTGTCGCCGTGAATTGTGGAGTCATACCCAAAGAGCTTGCACCCACCCTCTTTTTCGGGCACATAAAGGGAACATTTACCGGTGCCGACGCCAACAAGGACGGATATTTTGAAATGGCAAAAGGCGGAACACTCTTTCTGGATGAAATAGGGACCTTGTCCCTGGACGTCCAAGCCATGCTGCTGCGGGTTTTGCAAGAAGGCACATACATCCCAATAGGTGGTAACAAAGAAAAGCGGGCTAATGTAAGAATTGTAGCCGCCACCAATGAAGATCTCCAACTTGCAATACAAGAAAAACGGTTCAGGGAAGACCTATACCACCGGCTATGCGAATTTGAGATTGTCCTGCCTTCCTTGCATGAATGCCCCGATGACATTCTGCCTTTGGCTCATCATTTCAGAAAAAAGTTTTCCGGAGAACTGAAAAGACCGACAGAAGGCTTCAGTTCTGAAGCGGAACAATTGCTTCTCTCTTACCGCTGGCCTGGGAACGTACGGGAACTGCATAACAGGATAAGAAGGGCGGTACTTATGGCTAAACAGCCGCTCATTGAAACCGCCGACCTGAATATCAAACTGGAAGCGGCGACCGATGAAATCAATCTTTTTCCTGAAAACGATGCGGAAGAGAAACACTCGATAATACAGGCATTGAAAACCAGCCATGGGAGTCGCAAACAAGCAGCAGGCATACTGCATATTGATCCGTCCACACTATATCGGAAAATGAAAAAATATGGATTGAATGACAAATAACCGTCATTCCATATTTCTGTTTGGAATAAAATGCCTACATTTGCATATGATTGGAAATCCTTGTAATATAGGAATGACAGTCACAACATAAGGAGAAAATATCGGCATTGCTTTAAGCCTTGCCGAACATTACAACATAAGTCGCAAGACGTCTCAGGTAGAAATCTGGTAAATTGATATTGTAGAGGCTTTTGCGTGTAGCTTATGCTATGTCCTATAGCGTGAGCTCATGCATGATTCTACAATGGGCTTACCAGAGCCTCTACCTGATAGTGCGTGAGTTTCACGCTTTTCATTTAGAGGAAAAAAGGTATGGCCAAGTTACAGGTTCTGATAGCAATGACATTAGACGGTTCCATTCCGGCTGAAGACGACCCCTTATTACAATGGATGAGAGACGACAAGGACGGATTCTCATACGGGCGCGACAAATGTACCCGCCGGCTCTATCCGGGTTATCCGCTTGTGGATTTCATGTGCGAGAAAGACATGTCAGACCCATCCATCCTTTATCAAGCCGAGATACATGACGAAGAAAGTATAGAACTTTTGCGTGGTCTCTCAGTTTATCATCTCATAGATGAAATGATCATTTTCCTGTTTCCTTCCACTCGTCCGAACCATAAATCCGTCTCAAAACATCTGCCACGTGGAGAGTGGAAAACCGTAAAATCCAAAACATTCAAAAACGGAATTTGTCGCCTGGTTTATTGCAAGACATTGCAATAAGGCATTGCAACATATTGCATTTGCAATACTTCCATCAGTCTCATTTTTATGGGGCTGATTTTTTATTTCCCTATTACTCAATGACTTGTCATACTTTTATGTGGCGATATGTTCCGTTGGTCTATGTTTTGGCCTATATCATAATGAAACCTGTTGCGCAACACGGTGTAAAAAATGGAATTATTACACTAAAAACAGAATTCATTATGATACAGATAGACAGGGAGACATTCCAGATGATGCTCCATCAGATAATGGAACGGTTTGACAGGATAGATGACAGGCTGAACCGCATGAACAGGCAGACGGCCGCTCTTGAGGGTGACAAGCTGCTTGACAACCAGGATATGTGCGAGCTCCTTGGTGTTACCAAGCGTACACTTGCACGCTACCGCCAGAAGAAACTCGTCACCTACTACATGATTGACGGACGTACCTATTACAAGGCTTCGGAAGTCCAGGACTTCCTGAGCAGGAAAGGAAAGGTACTTCCGGCAAAAATTAAAAAGGAACTCGGTATTCAATTCTAACAAAACGGCAGTATGGAAATTATATGTATAGACAAACGGACATTTGACGAACTGGTTGTCCGATTCAGCATGATAGAGAAAAAAGTCACTGGTATATGCAATCCGGCCAAAGATGCAGGACTGAAAAAATGGATGGACAATCAGGAGGTATGCGAGATTCTCCGCATATCAAAGAGAACGCTTCAGGTATATCGTGAGAAAGGACTGTTGCCTTTCACCCGGATCAAGAACAAGTTCTTCTACAAGCCGGAAGATGTGCAAAACATGTTGGAATCAAGTTATCACCCACAAAAAAGAAAGCCATGAGTTACGATCTTATAGACAGAAAGGACCAGCGGATTGATACTATTTTCAAAGGGCTGGAAAACATGGAGCGTATGATAGACGCAATAAGGACGGCTCCGAGACCCGCATTCCACAGTGATTATTTCCTCACGGACGAGGAACTTTCAAAGCTGTTGAAAGTAAGCCGGCGTACCTTGCAGGAATACCGGACCCTCGGCGTGATACCTTACTACCTTGTGCAGGGAAAAGCCCTTTACAAAGAGTCAGACATACAGAAAGTTCTTGACGACGCATATAAAAGATGCAGGGAAGAACAGCGATGGGTATGAAACAATGCAAAAGAAACGGCCTCGTTACAAGGTCGTTTCTTTATTTTCTGATAGCTGGCTTTGGGATTTTCGTCTCTGTTTCCTTACTATAATATCCTCCTCATATAAGCCGGATGTTTGGCTTAGACCAGCTGCCTTCAGACGTTTCATGTCTTCATCTACTTTCTTGTCGGTGACTTTAGCATAAAGCTGCGTAGTTTCAATTCGCATATGGCCCATCATTTTACCGACCGTTTCAATTGGAATGCCCATTGAAAGAGTTATATGAGTTCCGAAATTGTGTCGCGCCTTATGGAATGTGAGTTCAAAACCGTATACCTCACCTAACTTACGGGTAAGCATAATGAAATACTCACGCTTGTATAAATTGAAAACCTTGTCATCATGACGCTGTTCCCGATACTTTTCAATTATCTTCAACGGAATATCCAACAGCCGTACAGAAGACAATGTCCCTGTTTTCTGACGTTGGATATGAATCCACCACGAACCATCCTCAGATTGTATAATATCATTAACAGTCAGTCTTTTCAAATCTGCATAGGCAAGTCCGGTAAAGGTGGAGAAAATGAACATGTCTCGGACAAACTGAAGCTGTGGCTTCTCGACCGGGGTTGTAAGCAGTGTCTTCAGATCTTCCAATTTCAGATGACGACTTTTCCGTTTGGGTAATTCCGGATGAAGACGACAGTAAGGATCGCGGCGTATTGTTCCCTGACTGACAGCCCTCATAGTCATCTTCTTCAGTCTATAAAGGTGTTCATGTACTGTCTTCGGACTTAAGTTCCTGTTCGTCCTGAGAAACAGTTCAAAGTCATCATAAAAAACACGATCAAGATTCCGTAAAAGAACATCCTCTATACCACGTTTTTCCTGCACAAAAGCAGAAAGGTGCTTATATGAGCGCAAGTAAGAATCATAACTTTCCTTTATCCGATCCACCCCGATACGCTTCTTGAACTCCTCGTTATGCTCTCTGAAAAGAGCCAGCAGAGTTAGCGGTTTCTGACCGACTCCCATCACAGCATTCTTTACCTGCTCTGCCGTAATAAATCCCAGACTGTTCTTAATCCGCCTATAATGCTCCTTGATTTCTTTTGTCAGATCATCAATGGCCCGGTTGACGGTAATAGCATTCTCACTGCGGCCGTCAGCCCGTCCCTTTTCCGGATTCCAAACGGCAGGATTGACAGACACTTTCGTTCCTATCTGTTCCCATTTGGCATCTATGCTTATCTTGCACAGCAGCTGACATGTTCCGTCTTTACGGATTTTGGTACGGTTTATATAAAACAATATCGCAAATGTACTGCGACGTTTGATTTCCATATTATCAGTATTTCTTTTCATAATCCTATTTTTTGCCATTATCAAATAACTACAGAAAACCTCTCAGCAATTTTTTTATCCAATGCTTTTGTATCTGTATCTATCTTATTGTCTGTAACCTTTGCATAAAGCTGTGTAGTGCCAATTCTGCTGTGTCCCAACATCTTGCTGACCGTTTCAAGTGGTACACCATGGGAAAGGGTGATTTCGGTCGCATAGGTATGACGGGCTACGTGGAAGACCAGCTTGCGTTCTATGCCACAGAGTACGGCTATCTGTTTCAAATAATGGTTCAACGAACTGTTGGAATACATAGGAAGAAGTTTTCCCTCAGGAGCCACATCCCGGTACTTTTCAATGATATGAAGCGGCAATTCCATAAGCGGTATTTCAAAATCTACACCGGTTTTCTTGCGTGAACTCCTAATCCACCAAGTGCCATCTTCAGCAAGGGAAAGATTCTCATTTGTCAGCATACACATATCGCTATAAGGAATACCAGTATAGCAGGAAAACAAAAACAAATCCCGTACATGATAAAGGGTGCGACTATGCAAAGGGGTGGTCATGATTCTGTTCAATTCCTCTGTTGTAAGATATTTTTGTTCCGGTTGCGGATGTGTCGGTTCATAACCCACAAAAGGAAACGCTGTAATGATACCGTCCGCAATCGCTTCTCCGACAATTGTTTTCAGCCTTACAGTAAGATTTACAATCGTTCCTGGAGCTAAATGACATTCCGTACGCAAATGCAAATCGAATTTTTCAATGAAAGAACGGTCTAATGCTGCAAAAGGAATGTCTGACAACTTGTATTGTGACTGTAAGAAACGAACCAGATGATCATAGGAATTTCGATAACCGTTCAAGCTGCTTTCCGTCCGGTTAATCCCAACACGTTTCTCGAAATTTCTCATGAAAAGCCTGAAATAGCTTAACAAGGTTTCCTGTTCCGAAGCCATTCCCAAAAGCTGGTGTTTTACTTCTTCTGCAGTAACAACTTCACGGTTTGCGGATTGTTCCGCATAGATACTGAAAGCAGCTGCACGTATTTCATCCAGCCTGTTATTTATGTCTCGGGCCGCAGCGCTTTTCCCACAGGCACGTCCAGATAACCACAAAGACTGTGGCACACGAAGCTTAACACTGAATGCTGTTTCAGAGTACTTGCCGACAATAAGCCGTGCCATTACGGGACAATTTCCCTTGGCATCCGCCTCGCTCTTTTTAAGGTAGAACGAAACCTTTACATCTGTTTGATTCATAATCTGTTCCATTGTTTGCAAAATTAACGGAGACAGAGTTAATCATCGGCATGTAAAATATCGTCAAACATAGACAAAGCTATCACCATTGACTTCCGGAACCTATATTTTTCATATCTCAAAAAAAATAAGTACCTTCGCTAAGCTAAAATGATAAAACTGCGTTCTTTATGGTCGGAGCAAAAAGGATTTTCAAACAACTCCATACAACTGGAATGGGCAACGGATAGGTAGCAATTTTTCCGCTTAACTATTCAAAAAACAGCTTCAAAGCACACGTTTACAAATGTAGAATAATATTGCCTATCTCCCTGAAAACCCAATAGTTTACATTATTCTTCCTAAATCCATCCGTATTTGGGCGAGTTTTCTTATATTTGAAAACAGGATTCAAGTATAAAACTCGAATCCTCTAGTTTTCTATTTACACAAAATCGTGGACAGTGCCGAATAATCAAATCACCTGAAACCTATTTTTATTTTTCCTTGTTTCTTTTTATTTTATTTTTTCTTTAGTTGTCACTTTAAAAGAACTTAGGAGTAGTCCACCCATAAGTGCCCCCCATAAAGCACTATTGACAGGTGAGGATGTGATAGGACAACTCCCGGTAGTACAACCTACAAATTTCCAGTACAGAAAACCACCCAATGCACCAACTGCTATTCCTGTCAAAGTAAGCCACTGGCTTTTAAAGAAATTTCTTATCATATTATTCTTTTATTAAAGCTTCGTTTTGAAGCATATAGTTATGTAATCAGTTTAACTGTTTTCTATTAAAACAAATTTCCTTCGGAAAATATTTGTGTAGTAACATTTATTTGCTAATAATTCATGGATTTGATAAGAATTAAGGAAAAGGGATCGATTATTCCGAGTTCGTTCAATTAAGTATATAGTTGTGATTTACTATGATTTTTTTTATTAAAATCCACTCGTCTCCTATAGATTGGATAATTCCTAAGCATGGTTCATCCCATCCTTTCATGTAAAAACTATAAAATTTATTAGAATCCATAATGTACTATTTTTATGTTGTTATTTATATATAGTTCTTCGTTGATCATTAACATCTATTATAGTATATACAATAGCATATCCATTTTATTATGAAAAGAATAGGATGATCATTTCAACATCTATTTATGCAATCTAATGGGGGTATTTTATAATTTTATATGCTCTCCGTCCTCTTCATATATATAGCCAATTTGGATAGTTCTGATTTTGTTACGCCATACCCAAAGTATTATTCCTTGGTCAAAGTAGTATACATCATAATAACGCCCATTTTTTTTGGACCTTCAGAATATAGATGCATAGTATTTGTAGATAATAATCCAAATAATTCTAAAAAGACATTATAATACATATTAATAAGTTCTTTAGCATAAAACATTTCTCATATCCAATATTTCTATCTCTTATGCCAACGAAACCAGCCATACACATCTCCTCCAGCTTCTCTATCTTCGAAATATATGTTATGTAAAGAGCATAAATACAAAATATATTCTACATTCACTTGTTCATTGTAAGCCACAGGAGGATAAATATATAAAGCTTCATACTCCTTATCTAAATATTTATTCAAAAGACTATCTATACCACATTTATTATATAATTGTAATAGGGTAGAATCAACATCAATGCGATTGTTAAGACCAAGAGTAGAATATAGGGTAGAATCAACTTCAATACATTTTTTTTCTTTAATATGTTTGTATAGTTCAGTGCAAAAATCATTGTAAGATACAAGTTGAATATTTTGGGATAAATACAATCCCCCAATTGACTTATATACCATTATTGAGTCCTCTCCTTTATAAATTATTGGAAAACAGACTAATACGTCATAGTCGTTGCTTCCATGAAATATTGTTTTCCAATCGGACTGGCAAGATATTAAAACCGTCATTATTAGCATATAACATATTCTTTTCATATAATTATCTTTTTATTTAAAATAATCCAATGGTCTTAATGGCTCATTTAATGCTTTTCTTACTTTATTTTCAATCTTGATTGCATTAGTTTCCGCTTGTTGCCTAGCTTCTTTTTTTTCTTTGGCTGTTCCCTTTTTATTCCAATTGACACCTCTACCATTTATATAGTCATCTGCATGTCCTAATTCGTGGGCAAGCCCAATTATAGGAGAACGAGGTCCTAAATGATTCGATTTAGAATTCACATCATAATAGATAGTAGAACCTTGTTTTATTTCCGCATTTGGATAATTCTTCTCAGTGGCATTTTGGGATGTCTCTTTCCTATTATTGGTTGGAACAATCTTTACTTCAAGCTCACTATTCTCCATATCTTCAATCACATTTTTTACATCTTCATCCATTTCTTTTAGTTGTTCTGTTTGATTTTGAACCTGAGATTCAAAATTATCTGCACCAAAGAAAGCTGCAACTCTTCCCCAAAAACTACCGACTACTATTTTCCTCCCATCTGGGTCTATCAGATGTGTGAAATCGTTCGCACAATACGCATATGGCGATAAATGATAATACTTTTCCAACAATGGATCCATTGTTGAGAATCTTGGAATGCGAGTATATTGCAATCTTGC
>NZ_CAXSVC010000040.1:0-43020 GCF_964240755.1 Bacteroides sp. HPS0048
TTGCGGATAAACTATCAGCAATCCCTTTAGTTCATTCTGTACAGGTTTAGACCAAATATCGAACTGCTGATTCGCATTATTAATAGTTTTATAGCTTGTTTCGTAGAGCCTGTTCAGAATTGTTTGTATATACCAGGTATGTCCGTCTTCCAGATCATAAATGTAAGAAAATATCTCTTTCGGGAGTTCTCTTTCTGCTTTTTCGAAGAATCTCGAAGCAAACTGATAATAAGTTTCTTTCGGAATCTCTTTCAGGACCATCATTTGAGTACTTTGGTAGAAAGGTCGCTTGCCCGAAGTGAACATTTCCTCCATGACATGCTTCTTACTACCGGAAAAAATGAAATGTACATTAGGTGTAAACTGAATGTAAGATCGTAACAGTGCTTCTACTCCCTTTTCCGGATATTCTGTTATCTGCTGAAACTCATCAATGGCAAGATAACAACGTTTCCCGGAGTCTTTTATATAGTCGAATATCTCTTTTAATGTTTGCTCTGATTGTTCCGGTAGAAAATCGAGTGTTACGGTTGGTGTTCCGGTCCTCTCATCTGCGCTGATTACCGGGTGGCAACTTTTAAAGAAAGACATCAGCTTTCTGAGTGCACTCTGTGACAATGTATCCAACTCTCCCAGCACTGTCCTTGCCAATAATTGGACGAATGCTTTTAAGTCACGGGTAGAGTAGATGTCCATATGAAAGCAGAATATTTTTTTTCCTGCTCTGCCATATTGTGAAACACATTTTTGATAAGACCGGTTTTACCCATGCGTCGGGGAGCAATGAGGGTAAGGTTTCGCTCATTGTTCAAAGCCGATGTGATCTTTTGAGTTTCAGTCTCTCTGTCGCAAAAGTATGCCGGGCTATGATAGCCGTAAACTAAAAAGGGATTATTCGGTTTCATCATAATTACATATTTTACGTTACACAAAATGTGTAACGTAAAATATGTAATAAGTTTTTGGATACGCAACCTTTTCTCTTCCTTTATTCATTTTTCATTAGAATTAAAGAATGAAAAAACACCTCAAGTAAATATCACTTGCATATATAAAGAGTATATCTTTATCCAAATCTAACTGATGTTTAAAGACTTAATCCGTCCAGCAATTCCAAATATAGCCCTATTGCCTCTTCCATCTCCTTTAGCATCACATATTCGTCTGCTGTATGTGAACGGGATGAACGTCCCGGCCCTATTTTAACTGATGGGAACGGCATCAGTGCCTGATCTGAAAGAGTAGGGGAACCAAAAGGTGAACGCCCCAATTTGATGGCCTTTTGAACAAAAGGATGTTTCTCTTCGATGCGTGAGGAGTTCAGACGGAAGGAACGTGCCTCAGCCTTACAACTAATATGCTTTTGTATTTCGGCAAACAGTTCTTCGTTAGAGTATAACTCATTGCTTCGCACATCTACTACAAATGTACAGCGGTCCGGAACCACATTGTGTTGTGTGCCGGCATTGATTACCGTAACACTCATCTTGACCGGACCTAATAAAGGTGATTCTTTCTTGAAACGGTAGTCGCGAAACCAGGCAATGTCATCCAGTACTTTGTAAATAGCATTGTCACCTTCGTTGCGGGCAGCATGTCCCGCTTTCCCGGTGGCAGTGACATCCAGTACCATAAGACCTTTTTCGGCGATGGCGGGTTGCATTTCGGTGGGTTCGCCCACAATAGCAAATGAAATGGGGGGAAGGCCTTTCAATACACTCTCGATACCATCCTTGCCAGATACCTCTTCTTCGCAGGAAGCAAGGTAAATAAGGTTGTATGATTGCTCCGTTCTACATAGTTGCAGGAACACCTGTAATAACGTTACTACACTGGCACCGGCATCATTGCTACCTAACCCATAGAGTTTTCCGTTTTCTTCTCGTGGAGTGAAAGGGGCTTTACGCCAGCCGTTTACGGGCTTTACTGTGTCAATGTGCGAGTTGAGTAGAATAGTGGGTTTCTTCAAATCAAACATCGGGCTAAGACACCAAATGTTGTTGCCTTTACGTCCGGTAGTCATGCCTTCTGCTTCAATGTAATTTTGCAGATAGTCAGCAGCCTGAGTTTCTTCACGGCTGATTGAGGGGATGGCTATAAGCGATTTAAGCAGGCTTACGGCCTCCGTTGTCAGATAAGATACGTCATATTTCATGGTGCAAACTTACTGATAATTATTGAAAAAGGCGATAGTTTCAAATAAAACTAATATCTTTGCCCTATATTTACTAACAACAAATAGATATGATTGAACATCATTTATCTGTCTTGGTCCATCGTCAGGCTCAAAAGTATGGTGATAAGACAGCTCTTCGATATCGTGATTACCAGACTGCACAATGGATTCCTATCTCCTGGAATCAGTTTTCAGAAACCGTAAAACAAGCTGCAAGTTCTCTTGTTGCACTTAGTGTAGAGGAAGAAGAAAATATCGGTATCTTTTCGCAAAACAAGCCGGAATGTCTTTTTGTAGATTTTGCAGCATTTGCTAATCGTGCAGTGACGGTTCCGCTTTACGCTACCAGTTCTCCGGCACAGGCGCAATACATTATTAATGATGCACAGATACGTTTCTTGTTTGTGGGCGAACAGTTTCAGTATGATGCTGCCTTTAGCATATTTGGCTTCTGTCCGTCGTTACAGCAGATTATTATTTTCGACCGTGATGTGGTGAAAGATCCCCGTGATGTGTCGTCTATTTATTTTGATGAGTTTCTGGAAATGGGTGAAGGGCTACCCCACAATGAGGTGGTGGAAGAGCGAACTTCACGTGCTTCAGAAGATGACTTGGCTAATATTCTCTATACTTCCGGTACAACGGGCGAGCCGAAAGGTGTAATGCTGCATCACTCTTGTTTCCTTGAAGCGTTCCGGATCCATGATATTCGCCTGGTGGATATGACGGACGAAGACGTCTCTATGAATTTCCTGCCGTTGACTCATGTGTTTGAGAAAGCATGGAGCTATCTTTGCATCTATAAGGGGGTGCAGATTTGCGTTAACCTTCGTCCTGCCGATATTCAGATGACAATCAAGGAAATTCGTCCCACACTAATGTGTAGCGTTCCTCGTTTTTGGGAGAAGGTGTATGCGGGTGTACAGGAAAAGATTGCCGAGACGACCGGTATCAAGAAAACATTGATGATGGATGCTATCCGTGTTGGCAGAATACACAATATTGACTATATACGTCAGGGAAAGACTCCGCCGTTAATGCTTCATTTGAAATATAAGTTTTACGAGAAAACAATTTATTCATTGCTGAAGAAAACAATTGGTATTGAAAATGGTAATTTCTTTCCGACTGCCGGTGCGGCGGTACCCGATGAAATTTGTGAGTTCGTTCATTCTGTGGGTATTGATATGCTGGTAGGTTATGGATTGACAGAATCTACGGCTACCGTCTCTTGTACTTCCAAGACTGGTTATGATATTGGTTCGGTAGGCCAGGTGATGCCGGATGTAGAAGTGAAGATAGGAGAAGATAATGAGATTCTGCTGCGTGGAAAGACTATCACTAAAGGATATTATAAGAAGGCGGAAGCTACCGCAGCTACCATTGATGCTGATGGATGGTTTCATACGGGTGATGCCGGATACTTTAAGAACGGGCAGTTATACCTGACGGAGCGTATCAAAGATTTGTTCAAGACATCCAATGGTAAGTACATTGCTCCGCAAGCTCTTGAAACAAAGTTAGTCATTGACCGATATATCGATCAGATTGCTATTATTGCCGATCAGCGTAAGTTTGTATCTGCATTGATTGTTCCGGTATATGGCTTTGTGAAAGATTACGCCAAAGAGAAAGGTATTGAATATAAGGATATGGAAGAATTGTTGCAGCATCCCAAGATTGTAGGATTGTTCCGTGCCCGCATTGATACCTTGCAGCAACAATTTGCTAATTATGAACAGATAAAACGCTTTACACTCTTGCCTGAACCGTTCAGTATGGAAAAGGGTGAGTTGACAAATACATTGAAACTAAAACGTCCGGTGGTAGCCAAAAACTACAAAGAGATGATAGATAAGATGTACGAGGAGTAATTAGCAATCATAAAAAGAGAATCCCACTATCAGATTAAAATCCGGTAGTGGGATTTTTATTTTATCTATGGAACGATTTGGATGTTATGAAGAATGAATTCTTTACCGCTTTTGTCATCGTATTCAAAACTTATAATATGACTTTCACTCTTATTTGAGTCCAAGATAATTTCCGGATACATATAATTTCCCCAGCCATCTTTAAAGAATGTACTGAGTTTTTGCCGTTTACCATTATCAAGAGTAACATATACATTTGCCGCTTTTTGAGAATTGATTGTTTTCTCAAACATAATTGTGATTATGGAGGCTTTGACTGTAAATTCCAGTGGTTTACCTTTATGAGTAGTGCTCCATCCTCTTGAAGTCAGTTCCCAATCCGGGTTGTCGATATGAGTGAACGGATATATGCAGGCTTGTTCATATCTATTCTGGGTAAGTGGAACCGGTAGAGTTTTCTCGTTGAATATCTCCTCTAAAAAATGAGTGACTAAATTACTGATAATTTGATGTCCTCTGTCATTTGGGTGTACTTCATCTGAAGAAATTTCGCTCCATACCATATTACCATTCTGTATTTCAGGATATAAAGCATCACGATAGCTGATATACGGAATGTGATAATGATTACAGACCTCTAAGTGATATTTCTGCCATGAGTTTCCTTGCATATCCATCAGTCCTAATGCAAGTATGGCAGGTTTGTTTTCTGATTTCAGAATCTTACGTATAAGTCCTTCATAGCTGGCTTTTGTTCTTGACTCGCCTTGATCGTTGACACTAAATTCTATAATAACAATGTCGGGTTTGTATGAAAGTAAATCCCCGTCGACTCTGTGTACACCGAAAAGTGAGTTAGTAGCTCCTATTCCTGCATTTACAAAATGTATTTCAGTTTGAGGAAACTTCTTACGAAACCATTGAACAACCAAAGGAGCATAGGCTGTTTGCTGAAAATCGGATGCGTTTGCTCCTGCAGTTATCGATCCGCCTATTACTCCAACAGTTAACTTCTTGTTTACTTCAGCTCTTTTGAATATCTCTTGTATCGGTGCGGTAGTATAAGTATTTTTTATACTTCTTTGATACCACTCATCTCGCATGATGGCCGTATTTTGAGCAGTTACGGTGGCTGAGGATAGGTAGAAGCAAAATACCATCAATAGATTGTGGAAGTAAAGTGTACGTGCTTTATTGAAATTCATATTAATTACCTTTGAGATTGTTTACGATTTCTGTGACTGACATTCGGGCATAACAAATGATCTCGTCGCTGGCACCGTAGTAAAGGTGTATGGTATCTCTCTCCAAATAATGTCCGTTTGAGAAAATGACTTCGCCGAAGAAACCTGTTTTCTCGTAAGGCTCTAATGGTTCCATGATTGGATGAATAGAACGTGAAAGAACAACAGAAGGATCGTTTAGATCGAGCAGCATGGCACCAAGACAGTATCTGTTATCATAGGTTGCTCCGTGGTAGATAACCAACCATCCTTCAGGAGTCTTTATAGGGGATGCACCGGCACCAATTCTTGCTTCGTCCCACATACCCGGGCGGGTTAATGCAATACATTTATGCTGCCCCCAATGAACCAAGTCGGGAGATTGCGCTATCCAAATATAATTTCCTCCTAATTCATGGCAACTGGGACGATGCAAGGCATAATGTGTGCCATTGATTTTTTCTTCAAAAAAAGCACAATCTTTATTATGAGGAGGGAATATCAGACCTTTACGATCGAAATGTTGCCAGTCTGTGGTTTGCATTAAACCGATACCGACGGCTACCGGGGATATGGCAGAATAGGTTAGATTGAACTTACCATCGATATATGATACACGGCAATCTTCGATTCCAAAACTCTCCAGTTGGCCTTCACCAAAAATGGGAGGGTAGTTTATATCTTCATAGAAATGAATATTGTCATCGCTGAATAATAATCGTTGGTAAGACAATGTGGTGAGATAATCCTGGCCCTTATAACGTATTACGCGCGGGTCTTTAGCATCAAGGTCCGGATCACTTTTTCTGAAAGTTATTTTTTCAAATTGTCCGTTGGAGTTTCTGATGATAGTGGATATTTCTCCGTCTGTTTGAATTGGCCTTTCGGCAACACGTAGTAACAAGCAGGTTTTGTTATTAAATCTAAATACTCCCGGGTTGAAAATACAAGCTATTTCCATACCCGGTATCATAGGGGCTAAATCCTGTGGTTTAATCAGTGGATTCAGTTCTGAGCGATAAGCTAAATCTGTCTTTCTCATTTCTTAGTATGTTTTTTATGATAAAATTAAAAATCAAAACAAAGAAACGCCGCTTATCGGAAAACCCGGTATCGTAGGATTACAAAAGAGTATGATGCTTATTCATTCATAGCTTTTGAACCATGTTTTTTTCTATATTCTCCAGGAGTAAGATTAAATTGCTTGCTGAATTCGTGATAAAAGTACGCTTTATTATTAAAACCACAATCAAACATTATTTCCTGTATTGTCTTGTTGGTCATTTTCAATAATTTCTCTACTTGATTCATTCTTATTTTTCGGATGAATTCAGTGGGGGTTTCTTCTTTTATCTCTTTCAGTTTACGGTAGAGCATTATTTTGCTGATTCCCATTTCATTGGAAAGCATTTCGATTGATAGGTTTTCGTTGTCTATATTCTCAGAAACAATCCTGGTTAGTTTCAGGATAAATTCTTTTTCTTCTTTATGAACAGTTTTTCCTTCAATTTTTTCAATAGCTGATAAAGGAGAAGCATAGAAATCTTTTAAGCTTCTGCGGCTTGTGAGAAGACGGTCAATGGTTGTTTCAAGGAGCATTGAATTAAAAGGTTTTCCTACATAAGCATCTGCTCCGGTTTGTAATCCTTCAATTTGATTATCAATAGAGGTTCTGGAGGAGAGAAAAATTACTGGTATGTTGGCAGTTGTACTTTTATCCTTTAAGTGATTGACAAATTCAATTCCATTCATTTCCGGCATTATGATATCGCTGATAATTAAATGGATACTGTTCTTTTCTACCATTTCTACACCTTCTTTCCCATTAGAAGCAAACAATAAGCTATATTTATGTTTCAATAAGCCATATAGTAAATTACTGATTTCTTTATCGTCTTCTACAATTAGGATTACTGTTTGAGACATGTTGTTAGTGTCCGTATCTGCCAATTCTGTAATATCTGTATACTCTGTATTTATGGGCGGTTCTTCTGTTACCAATGGAGGCATTGAGACCGGTTGTTTGTTTGTGAGTTCTAATGCCGGAAGAGATATGGTGAATTGAGTATAATCATTTAGTTCACTTTCCACTTCAATTGTACCCTTCAAAAGATCAGTTAAAGCTTTGCAGAGTGCCAATCCGATTCCATTCCTGTTTTCTCCTTGCGCCATTTGTTTTTCAAACTGATCAAGTATCTTGAATCGATTGAATATGAGATGAATATCTTCTTTCTTAATTCCTTTCCCGTTATTTTTGATTTGAAGGATAAGATGTTCATTAATTTGACTGATAGATAAATGGATATATCCATTTATTGGGGTGTATTTAAAAGCATTGGATATAATATTAAATACGATCTTTTCAAAACAACTGCGATCAGTGATCCATGTGTTGGTATCATCTTGTATCTGAATTGAAAACTGTATGTTTTTTTGTGCTGCGGTATTTGTGAAATAATCAGTTATGTATTTTACAAATTCATGTATGTCAACAATTTCAGTTTGTAACTCTAAAAAACCAGTTTCTGCTTTACGAAATTCAATCAGTTCCTGAATGAGCTTTTGCATCCGTCCGGCATTAGAGTGTATTGTTCTAACATATCTTTTAGCCTCCGGCTCCATATTTCTTATTTTTAGTAATTGCTCTGAAGGAACGAGAATCAAAGTTAACGAGTTACTGAATTCATGTGCTATATTTGTGAAGAACCTAAGTTTGGCTTGATGAATTTCTTCCGTTTTAGTCTTCTCCAAATTGCTTAGTTCTAATGTATGTTTCATTTGGATTCTATTTTTAACTACTGAATAGATAACAAATAGAATACTGATGGATGTAAGAAAATAGAAAAGATAAGCCCATTTACTCAGCCACCATGGTGGAAGTATACGGATCGGAATTTCGTAGATATCCTCTGACCAGATTTTATTGGCATTGTTAAATCTGATTTTTAATATGTAGTCGTCCGATGGTAATTTATTGAGTACAATTAGCTGTGAAGTTCCCATTTGTATCCAGTTCTTTTCATAAGGCGCAAGTTTATATTCTATTTCACATTTCATACCTGATATGTAATCGATCGGAGTAAATTTAAACCCTATCAGATTTTCAGTATGGTTGAGCACAATCATTTTTTTTCCATTGATCTTTTTAGTAAATTTACGGATGTCAGCATTCTCATTGTTTATAAGAAAATCATCGAAATTAAGCCGGGGAGAGAAAGTGGTTTCAGGAATACTTTGGGGGTCAAATTTATTGTATCCATTAATACCACCGAAAAACAAATTGTTTGTGTAGGAAGACTTATAGGAGGCACCATCAGAAAACTCGTTGTTTTGTAGTCCGTCGTTTTGATAGTAAGAAATGATTTTATCGTTATTTTTGGATAATTTGCCTAATCCTTTGTTTGTGCTGATCCATATATTACCATCATTGTCTGCTTGTATGCCATGTATCGTATTATTGGGCATACCATCTTTCTCGGTATAATGTTTGAAAGATATCGTTCCCTTTTCGTATTTTTGCATGAGATTAAGTCCGAGGCTGGTTCCTATCCATAGCTGATGGTCAGGATCTTTGTATAAAGTAATGATATCATTGTTGCTGATGGAGGACATTTCTTTTTCTGAAAAGCGATAGGTGGTAAAAGTATAGGTATGTGTGTCCAGATGATTGAGTCCTCCTCCCCGGGTACCAATCCATAAACCGTTATGATCATCAGGAATAATAGAGAAAATAACATTGTTACTAAGCCCTTTCTTATTATGATCCTGATAGATGAATTGTTTATATTCTGTGACTTCATAGGGAGTTTTTGATCGGTCTATAGTTAATTTATAGAGTCCGAATCCATTCGTACCTATCCATAGTGTATGATCATTCTGAATATAAATGGCGTAAACGGAAATGATATCAAGTTTCTCATTCATTTTCAGAGTATATAATTTTTTTGTTTTATAATCCCAATAATTTAGTCCTTTACCATCTGTTCCTATCCAGCATATGTCATTTTCCTTTCCTGCTAATGCATAGACGGAGTTGTTGATCAGACCATTATTAGTCGTAAATTGTGCAAAAAGATTTTCGGTAGTATCATCTTGAAAGATATATAGGCCAGAGCCTTTGGTACCAATGAATAATTGTTTGTTTTGATTTTCCCAAAAACAGCGTACCGGACTGAGTCCATAAATAGATGAATTTTTTAATGAATAGGATGTGAACCGATTATTCTTTGGTGTGAGCATAATAACACCTTGTCCGTCTGTACCTACCCATAGTATATCTTGTGTTCCCTTATAAATAGAAAAAACAGGGATATCTTCTATAAGAGTTGTTATTTCATGGTTTTGGGCCTGGATGGAAAATAAGCCATTGGCTGTACCGATGACATAGCCGGTCTTTTCAAAAATAATAGAAGAGATGACTTTAGAGAAAGGTATTTCCGTTATTTTTGTTTCAGTTGGTACATCATAGATATTGATATGTCTGTTTTCATTTTGTTCCCATATCTGATTTGTGTATAGATTGTAAAAAACATCATGGGATGACTGGCTTAAGATGACCGGTTTTATATCTTTTATATCAGGCTTGTTTTTACTCCAGTCCAGATTGACTCTGTATAATGAATTGTTGTCAGTGAATAGCCATAAATTATCATCCTTATCAAAAAATAGTTTTTTCAAGGAGGTTTCTTTTAAGTTTCTTATAAGGATGAAATCCGACAGTTCTTCATCAAAATAATATAATCCAGTGTTGTATACTGAAGCTATAACTTTATTGTGGCTGTTTTTACAGATTAAAAAAGAGCGTTCTTTAAAGATGGAATTTTCTTTGTTATCATAGAAGAAAGATTGAAACCGCATAGCTTCTGGAGTGTATAGATTGATCCCATTATCTGTAGTGATCCATAGTCTACCTTTTGTTGTTTCAATGATATCTCTGATTATATTATTAGTAATATTACCAGGAACATTGGGGTTGGGTTTGAAGGTTTTGAATTCACGGCTATTATATAAATTCAAGCCATCCCATGTCCCAAACCACATTAAATTGTTGGAATCCTGGTAGATTACATTCACCGAACTGTTAGATAAGCCTTCATTATTGGTTAACCTGTTTATGACGACCGGAGAGACATCGGCATATGTATATACAGTAATGAGTAACAAAGTAAGTAGATATAATACTTTCTGCATGGTGTTTTTCTGTCTTGATTGGACAAAGTTATACGATCTGGCCTGATTCCATGTCTTAAAAAAACAGCAATGGTATTAAAAAGTCATAATGGGACTTATTCGCCGGAAGGAGGTACGGACTCAGGAGAGCTCCCCCATTCCGGGTTCGCTCTGTTCCCCATTATAAGAATTAATTTTCCACCATTTTTTATTTCGTCATGGCTAAACCAGGGCTTATTCCACTTTTTACCGTTTAAAGTAGCCGATTGAATATATTTGTTTTCTTCTGAATTATTGAGAGCTTCTATTTCGAAAGTCTTTCCATTTTTTAAATCTATTTTTATAGACTGAAATAACGGACTTCCGATATTGTAAACAGGAATTCCCGGTGTTACCGGATAAAATCCCATAGACGAAAATACAACAAAGGCTGATAAACCTCCCCCATCTTCATCACCGGGAACTCCCATCAGGTCGTTTCTGAACCATTGTTTGAGCAATTGTCTGATGCGCTTTTGAGTCATCCAGGGTTTACCGGCATAATTATACAGATAAGGGATGTGGAGCGATGGTTCATTTGCCATGGAAAATTGGCCAACATTGCCTGTATGATCCGGAAATTGACGATAAAATAGAAATTTTTCCATTCCAAGTGGTTCTGTGAATAAGTCGTCAAGATTGCGGATGAACTGCTTTTTTCCTCCCATTAATGTGATCAGGTCGGAAATACGATGAGCAACATCCCAACGATAAATCCATCCGTTGTTTTCATCATAATATTCTCTTCCTCCTTGTCCTCCTGCATATCGATAATCAAACGGCATAATGAAATTACCATTTTTGTCCTTCGGATGGAAAAAAGAAGTTTCTTCATTAAATAGATTCCGATAGTTGTAGGAAGCATTTAAGAAGTAGTTATAATCATCGTCAAAATTTAATTTCTTTGCTATTTGTGATAGGCACCAATCGTCATAGCAGGTACCTAAAGTGACGGCTACTGCCTGTCGCTTTTCAGTAGGAGAAACTTGCGCTACTGTCTCTTCTTGGTCCGGATGTAAAGCCGGGTAGTATCCTTTTGTCCTATAGAATGTGTCTAATTCTGTGTAAGGTGCTTTTTGCCAAGGCAGAAGGGTCTTTTCGGTTAATGCCCCTTTGCTGGTTTTATAGGCAGTTTCCAGGTCAAAATTAGTAAGTCCTTTAATGTATGCATCCCAGAGAACGATTACTCCATGATTTCCATTCATCCGGTGGCTATCACCTGTGATCTCCGGAAATGTAGGTAACCAGAATTCTGCGGATTGTTCGGCCATACGAAGATAAGAGTGAATCATTGCCTGTTCTGCTTCCGGATCTATCAGAATACGTAATGGGTGGGCAGCCCGATAAGTATCCCAGATCCAATCGTCCGTATAGAAAGGAATTCCTTCATCGTTATGTATTTGATGGTCGAATGCACTGTAATATTTTCCTTCTTCCGAGATATTGATCATTCGTTCGTATACTCTATATAGGGAGGTATAGAAAACTATTTTATCGTTTTCATTTCCTCCCTTTACAGAGATACTACTTAAAGCCTTATTCCAGATATCCTTTCCTTTTTCGGCTACCTGATTAACATCAAAGGTTCTGATTTCTTTTCTTAGATTACTTTTAGCTTGTTCACTGCTAATAAAAGAGATTCCATATCTGATATTTATGGTTTGTGTTTCTTTATTATATTTCAGAACAGCAGATTTATTTTCACCGTTGATACTGCTTGCTCCATAATAGACGGATGTGCCGGATAGGAACCCGGTAGAGTGAGGCTTTTGTTCTGTCTCTAAATATAGGTATATTTTGGTTTGGCTATTATCAATTATCTGATACCCTTCTATATGACCTTCTTCATTGAATGTTAGCTTTCCGTTGCCTACATTCAATAAAATAAAATTAGCTTCTTTCCGGTTTTCTTCAAATTGTATGGTGTAAATGGCTGACCGGTGTGAGGGTGCATAGTCAACGTTGATTTTATTTTTATCAAGAAAAACGGTGTAACGGTAAGGAGTTATTTTTTCTTGGTCGTATGAGTAATAGACTTCAGAACAGGCATCGGATTCATTCCCCTGAAATGGATTGAGGTTGAACACGGAACTTCCTCTATGACTTGTAACGGCAATAGGCAGACCTTTAATCAATTCGGAGGTATAATTGGCTCTTTCAGGATATACTCTTAGCATACTATTGGGCAGATGTACGGTCGGATAGGTTGGTACTAACAGATGACTGATATTACCCATGTATGGGTTTACATAATCTACCGGAGTCTTAGTATTTTCAGAAGAACAACCGGATAATAGTATTGTAAAAAGATAAGAAGCTATATAAAGAAGGGCTGGCTTGTTCATGATGTCTCGGTATTTTTAGGTGGCTAATTTAATGAGAAACGATTACTTTATTAGAATATAATTCTCCAGGAAGGTGCAGGCAGATTAAGTAAGGTTGTGGGTGATAATTGTTTAAATAGTATTTTTTTTCGCTTTCTGTAGATACTTTTTGATTGGCGAGAATTGCTTGCAAACTGCCTTTCAAATCATATAGGTAAAGCGAGTAGATTTGATTTAGTGGAACATATATGCTAACAAACGGACTGGATGTGTAATTGTTGGATATTTTCATTATTTCATCATTCACATTGTTTACTTTTATCTGACTTGGGTTCCCGTCTTTGTAGACGGGAACTGATTCTCCATAATTTGTCCGGATGATCCGGGGAGTATTTATATAGCTTCCACTGATGGAATAATTTCCTTCTGTATCACATTCTATATTAAGTACGTCGTTTCCATAACGGATACCACTGATTGTAGCTGCTTTTCGGAATAGATTCTGGATATAAGGTACTCCCATATCGTATCGAAAACCATTTTTGATCATTACGAAGTCAATTATCATACTGGCACCGAATAGAGAGGGGCGTACTCCTGTTGGATAAGGTGTATCAGTTGTTTCATACTGTTCGGAGAACCATCCTCCGGAGCGGCAGATATCTCGGATACAAGCATCGATTACATTCTCAGCTTTTTTTGTTTTTTGATGTTCAAGTAATCCATATAATGTATAGCTAACATCTGGATATTTTGGAAATCCCATACCCGAACCTCCAAAATTCTTTTTCGGATTGAAATTGAAAGAAAAAAGTGAATATAAACTTTCGAGATAATCTCCTGAAAGCAAATTCATGTGCAGACCGGATGTTACCCAATATGGATGCCCTTCAGATCTGCCTTGTGTGGAAAGATCATAATACTGTGAAGGAAAAGTTGTTGGTGTACGCCAGAACCAGGGTAAGCACTGATTATAAAAATCTTTCTGTTTGGTTCTCCATTCATTTGCTGTTTGCTCATCACGGATTATTTCACTAATTTTGATCATATAATCAATATCAATAATAGCAGAGAAGGCAAATTCCGCATCTTTCTTATTTTTATCCGGATATGAATTATATATCCAATGTGGGTAAACCAGTCGCCAGTTTAGATATCTTTCTAATGGAGCATATATTTTTTCAAGACGTTCTTTGTCTTGGGTGGTTTGATAAAGTATCCAGGCTGTTTGGGCTTTTCTGGACGGAAGGCTTTCACCCCCTATTACCCCATCTTTGTCAGTGAGTGACATGAGTCCTTCAAAAGCGTCCCAAGCCGTTTCCGGGTCAATGAAAGCATAGAATTGTATGCCAAAGAAACTCTCCCAGGTAGCACTATAAGGAGCCCGATCATCCGATTCGTCCCACATAGATCCCTTACCTGTTACTACTTGTGGATAAGGAAAGTGTACCGGATCTGGTTCAAGGACATTTTGAGCTACGAATACCCAGGCGTTGTAATAATCTCTTCTGACTTGTTCGGCTGTTATACCATAATTATCTACAGTTTCGATAGAGAAGTTTGAAGGGCAGGGAACCTTTTTTAGGAAGTTGTTCCAAAACATCTTACGTTCGGCATATTGAGTTTGCATATTATCCCCATTAAACGGAGCATTGATACGATTGGTTATAGTAGAGGAATCTTCTTTGTCGTTACTATATGAGAAGGCGACAGCTGTTCTTAACTCATTCTTTTGAAGTGAATTAATATTGAATTTTACAGCCCAATAAGGGCCATATCCAGGATTGGATGAACCGTTTATTTGAGATTTTAATTCAATTTTACTTTTGTAGAAAATAATTTCGGAAGGAGAAAATACATCAGATTTTACAGCAAATGAGAATGTACCATTATTGGTTTTCAGAATGTCATTGGTTACTGATATATCTTTACCTGCGTAATAACCTGCAAGTATAAAAGAACTATTGTTGTTTGACGGATCAAATTTAATTTGTCGGGCGATGGTATTCTTATCGTAGAAGAAGTCGGTTCCGGTGAGAGTGGTTCCATCGGAATAAGTGGCTTTAAAGGGTAGTTCATTGGGTAACCATTCGGTTGAATAAGAGACTGCTTCTTCACAGGCCTCTTCACCGTTTATGCCAATGAAGCGCATGTCACCGAGTACAAAGTAAGAATTTAAACCGATAGCCCATAAGTTGAAAGAGATTCTTTGATTACCTTTCCAGGTAGTAAGTTCGCGTAAATCGTATTCAAAGGTTCCTGTACCGGATGCATCCGTTCGAAGGGTAACTTCTTCATTTTGGGTGTTTCTAATTTTGAGAGACCATTTTCCGGAAGCTTGTGGCATGTATAAAGTGAGTATTGGAGTCTTATCCAGATCAATAGAAATACGATTGGTGGTAGTTAGTGATTTATAGGAAGGATTTGCGTTACTGTTTACACTCATCTTGAGTCCTTCTTCGATAATCTCTAATTTAGAACCATTCTCAGGATACCACTTTACTGTGCTGGTTAGATCGGCTTGCCAGCCGGTTTCTAAAGTAGAAGCAGACGATTGCCCTTTGTATCGATATAGGAATAAAGCATTATCTATACGCCGTTCGCCGATACGTTCCGTACTAAGATAACCGATGTTTAGCGGGAGTGAAGGATGGTTTGAAAAATCAGATGGAGTAGTTGAGGGAGTTGCATTATAAAAAGCAAAAGGATTTAGAACTAATCGTGATCCCGGGATACTTAAGTCCCTGCTTTGATTCTTATCCGATTCACGGAGTTGTTCCGTATCAGGTATTTGTGCACAAATACAGAATGGCAGAAATAAAATGAATAGAGAAGATAATACTTGTTTCTTCATGGTACTTTCATTATGAGGATTAAGAATTTACAAATTTATGATTATCTGCATCATATATATATAACCTGTTCTTATTTATAGTTTTTAGTCGGTTAATATGCGTGATTACAGATAATCATATTCTGAATTTTAATTAACAATTACTTTTGTTGTTTTTTCCCCGATTTTAACGAGATATAGCCCTGCCGGAAGATCTATATCTTGTTTGCTATTAGCTGATATTATACTTTTTATTATAGCTCCGGTCGAACCAAAAATAGTAATAGCTTTATTTTCTACATTATTCAATACAAATCCTCCGGGTTTATTAGTCAGTGTCGTAGGATTGAATACTTGATTTAAACCGGTTCCGCCGTCTCCATAAAAATGTAGATCACTGATTACTAATCTTTGTCCTTGTCCGATTACCCATAGATACAGTTCAAAAGAAACTTCTCCACTGTCTTCTCCTAAAATAGAAGGTATGGTCCCCTCGAAGTTGAATTCTCCAAATTCAGAAGAGTCACCACCACCTGCTGTAGAACCAGTAAGTAGAGATGCCTGATCCGGAAGATCGGGTGCTGCTATTTTAACATTCCATTGTGCGCCTTCATCCCCTTCGGTCGTAATACTGAAATTAGGGTATTTTTCCAGATCCAGGTCTATAATACGGATATACGTCTCTTGCCAGGCTGGTTCGGCTGCGGTCCAGACTTCGAGTACTAAATTACCTTCTTCTTCATAAATGTCCATGTTCTTGCCTTCCGACCATTCTTCGGGGTCCAGGCTAATAGACTGAGTCTGTGCATTTACACTAATGATGAACGAGCTTACCAGAAGTACTCCGGTTGTAAGTAGTAAATTTAAAGTTTTCATACGCATTGAATTTAAATGATTAATAAATGTGTGGCAAATATAGGAGATTGGGGTTATTGCACAGGTCTGTTATTTTTTCATATTGTTATGCTAAATCTTTATTTCAGATATTATTGCGCTGTATACTCGTTTGCTAAATAAACATACTTTAAAGTATTGAATGGTTCTTATATTTGTGCCTCAATTAATCGTATTACTAATTAAAATCTACTATTATGTATTACCTGAAGTCTAATTACTACATCAGAGGTATTCTTTTCCTCAGATTACTTTTTATCTTTTGTTTTTTATGTGGTGTGACCCTAGTACAGGCTCAAAATGCTGTTACCGTTAAAGGGACAGTAACATCTCCCGAAGGTGAACTGTTGATAGGAGTGTCAGTAACAGTAAAAGGTGACAAGAATATAGGTACGGTTACTGATATGGACGGGCATTTCCTATTGCGGGTACCCTCTGCAAAAACTACACTCCGGTTTTCTTATATTGGATATCGTGATTGTGATGTTGTGGTCGGAGATAATAAAGAGTTGCTGGTAGAAATGACAGAAGATATCCATTCATTGGATGAACTTGTGGTTGTAGGATATGGGACACAAAAGAAAGCTACTTTAACCGGAGCTGTTTCCTCAGTAAATAACAGTCAGATTATTACTTCTACCAACAGCAATCTACAACAGAATATAGCAGGAAAAATGGCTGGTGTAAAAGTGATAACTAATTCAAGCGAACCAGGTGCTTTTAAATCACATATTGATATACGTGGAATGGGAGAACCGTTGGTTGTTATTGATGGGGTAGTAAGTGATATGGCAACTTTCAACCGACTATCTGCCAAAGAAATAGAGAGTGTGTCGGCATTGAAAGATGCATCTGCTGCCGTATACGGAATGCGGGCTGGTAATGGCGTACTCCTGATTACAACTAAAAATGGGAAAACCACCGGGAAGGCTAAGATAGAATATTCCGGAACCTATGGGTGGTCTCATCAAACCGATTTACCGGAAATGATGAACGCATTTGAATGGGCTTCTATGATTAATGAAGTAGGGTTAGCCCGATATGCTAATCCGAAAGGAACCTATACGCCAGAACAGTTGGAGGTATTTAGAAATACACCGGATTTTGATTTATATAGCCAGTATATTAAAGATTTTGTACCCCAGACCAATCATACTATAGGTGTTTCCGGTAGTGTGGGAAAAAATCAGGAAGTGAACTATTTTATTAATGGGAGTTACTTTAATGAGGAAGGTATGTTTAAATCCGGATCAATGGATTACGAACGTTTTAACTTCCGGACAAATCTGACTGCGAAATTAGGGTATGGATTGACGGCTAATGTAAATATCGGATATATTAAAGATGAGAAGAATGCACCTTTTCAGGATGCATGGAACCAGATAAAATGGATGTGGTTTACTCCCCCGGTAAATCGTGAAACGAATGAACCGTTGACAAGTATATATGCAAATGGCAATCCTGACTATCCGGCATATATGGGAGCTGAATTGAATCCTGTAATTAACTCTGATTCGGAAAATGGAGGCGGATATAAAAAGAATAAATCAGATCGTACTTCTATTCAGACCTCTCTCAATTGGGACATACCTTTTGTAAAAGGGCTAAGTGCTAAGTTGATGTATAACTATAGTCGTTATAATACTCTTTATAAAGGATGGAATCCTGCGTATACTTTATATACATACAAGGATGAACAATATATTCCTAAAACTTATATGTCACCCAGTACATTAGTGCAGGATGTGCATTGGGCAACTACTAATGGTTTACAACTATCTGTAAATTATAAAAGACAGTTTGGACAGCATACTATTGATGTTCTTGGACTTTTTGAACAGTCGCAGAATAGAACAGAATATCAGGGAGCTCAACGTTATTATACATTTGATCTGGACGAACTGGCTGCTGGTAATAATGACAAGACACAGGTGATAGGTGCCTCATTTCCTGACATTATCAGGAGGCAAGGCTATGTGGGCCGTTTGAATTATAACTTTGCGGAAAGATATTTGTTAGAACTTGCTTTTCGTTACGATGGTTCTTCTATGTATACAGGAAGTGGGCAATTTGGATTATTTCCTGGTGGCTCTGTTGGTTGGCGTTTGTCGGAAGAATCCTTCTTCAAATCTATAAAAGCTTTATCATTTATTGATAATTTGAAGTTAAGAGCTTCTTACGGAGTTACTGCTGATGATGGGGTAGCTGCTTATCAATGGGTGTCAGGTTATACCTACCCCAGTGGCTACTATTATTTTGGAAACGATAAAATGAATGCTATTTCTGACAGGGGGGCAACTAATCCGAAATTAACCTGGATTGAAAATAAACTGATGAATTTTGGTCTTGACTGGGACATGTGGAATGGATTATTTGGAGGAACTGTAGAGACTTTTGTCAGAAACAGGACTGGTATACCTGCCCGAAGAAATGCTTCTATACCGGGTGTGACAGGCATAGATCTGCCACAAGAGAATTTAAATAGCACACGTACCTCAGGTTGGGAGATAACTCTTACCCATAGCAATAAAATCGGAAGTGTAAAGTATGATTTTACCGGAAATTTTATGTATTCCAATACAAAGAATATATATACCGAGCGTGCTCCTTCATCCAGCTCTTATCGTAATTGGAGGGAGAATGTGAACAATCGTAATAGTGGTCTTTGGTGGGCTATGGAATGGGGAGGTGTTATAACACCCGGTATGGATATTTCTACTTTGCCCAACGAAGAAGGTACCTTTCAGAATTCAATATTGACACCGGGAGACTTTTATCATACAGATCTGAATGGTGATGGTTATGTGGATGGAGAAGATATTTATCCTTTCTTCCATAAGGGTTATCCGAAAATTCAATATGGATTTACAATTAATCTGGAATGGAATAATTTTGATATAAATCTACATTTCATGGGTGCAGGTAAAAAGAATGTAGTATATAGCGAATTCCTTAAAACACCTTATGCATTTGACGGATCTGCCGGAGCTTTGAAGTTTCATACCGACCGGTGGAGACAGGATGAATCCGGTAATTGGATTGCAGGCACTTATCCCCGTTATCGGGATAATTCATATTCTTTCAATTACCGGGATGATACCTGGCGTATTATGGATGCAAGCTATTTGAGGCTGAAAAGCGTGGAGATCGGTTATACTATCCCTCAAAGATTGACTCGTAAGGCAGGTGTGTCACATGCCCGTATCTTTGCCAATGGCTTTAATCTGTTGACATTCTCTAAATTGAAGAATATGGATCCGGAATATCCCGGTTGGGATGTTGATAATCCTGAAACAGGTAGTGATACGAACTGGGGATATGTTTATCCAACTTCTCAGAATTTTAATATCGGATTGAACCTAACTTTCTAAAAAGCAACAAATCATGAAAAAAGTTTTATTATATAGTATATTGATATGGCTATGTGCAACTGCTTGTAGTGATTATCTGGATTTGAAACCATCTAATATTGTCACAGATGAGGATGTATATGCTAATGAGTCAGGTGTGAAGACAGCACTTACAAGGTTGTACATTGATTTGCCTATTGAAGATTATCGTTTTGATCAACGTGGGGGCTTCAACAATACTAATTATAAGTTTGAAGAATTGGAGACAATTACTGGTTTTGCACGTAATCGTAAACAAGATGACGGTGCTAATCTGAGTGGTAATTCAGGTAATTCCTGGTGGAATTATACAGTGATCAGAAATGTATGTAAATATATAGAGAATCTGAATAAATACTCTGCCGGAATGACTGCCGATAAAGTGGATGGTTATCAGGCAGAAGGATATGCCATCAGGGCTTGGTATTATTTTGCGATGGCTAAACGTTTTGGGGGACTTCCTTATATTGACAAAGTGTTGGAATATTCAGGCCCTTCCAGTATTCCTTCACTTGAAATTCCACGTAATAGTGAGCAGGAGACTTGGGATTATATTTTGGCTGATTTGGATAAGGCACTCGAGCTGAATATTCCGGAAAACAATCCTCAAGGACGAATTAATAAGGCTGTAGTATATGCATTGAAGGCACAAGTTGCTATTTATGCAGCAAGTATCGCTAAATATAATGATTTGGTATTGGAAGATGAAAATACCGGAAAAATGGTTTGCGGGATTCCTGCATCTGAAGCTGACAGATATTATGAGATAGCTTATCAGGCGGCTAATGAAATTATTAAATCAGAAAAGTATGAATTGGCACGGTCATTTGACACGAATGATTTAAGTGAAAACTTCAGAAAGATATTCCTGAATGTGGAGCCGGATAAAAATAAAGAGGTTATTATGAGTCGTTCATATTCTTATCCTGATTTAGTTTATCGTTTTGATGTGGATCGTTTGCCTTGGGGAGGTCAAAGTAATCCGAATAGTTGTCCGACTCTTGATTTAGTGGAACAGTTTGAATATTTGGATGGTACTCCGGGTACATTTAATACTTCTGCCGGCAGTTATATACCGGGAGAGTTTGATAATCGCGAAGATTTGTTTGCTGGTCGGGATGCACGTTTATTGGGGTCGGTGATTGTACCGGGATCTACATTTCAGGGAGAATTGATCGATGTGAAGTATGGTGAGATTAACGCAAGTGGTAAAGAACAGACTTCTGCCAAATATCGTGGGAAGTATGGTATGGGCGAAGATAATAAGACACCTACTTCTATGTTTCAGAAAAAAATGATTGATGACTCTAAAAAACATAGTCTTACTGAATTTGACAGTGACCAACCATGGACCGTTATCAGATATGCAGAAATTCTGTTGATAGCTGCTGAGGCCCAGGTAGAACTGGGACATCCGGAGATTGCTCAACCTTTGATTAATGATATACGTACCCGTGCTGGTTTACAGGAGTTACCCGTTTCAGCTATAACCATCGGAGAGGTGCGCAGACAATATATCTGTGAGTTTGTTTTTGAGAATAAAATTTTTTGGAACTATCGCCGTTGGCGGATTTTTGATCAGGTGATGGGGGAATTATTCCGTCCCCGTGGACTTTTCCCAATGCTTGATACCCGTACTAATAAGTGGAAATATAAAGTTGATTTTGTCGGAACCAATGATTTGCTATTCTTAAAAAAATACTATTATAATTCTATTTCGGCAGATGAAATAAAGAAGAATCCCAAGTTGGTCCAGAATTATGGTTACTAATGAATTTAATTATAAAAATAAAAAAGACCGATTATGAAAAGAATATCATTTTATAGTATATATACTGTGTTATTGTGTGTGTTGTTTACGTCATGTGATGTGGATAACTATGACGGACCGAATGCTAAGTTTAGAGGCGTTGTTATTGATAAAACAACAGATAAGGGTATTCAGACTGAACAACCGAATGGTTTCAAAATCAAGTGGACAGAATTAAGCTGGGAGTATCAGGACAATATCCAGCCGGAGTACTTCTGGGGAAAAACAGATGGCTCTTTCAATTGGGAGTATGCCTTCGGGTATGCAGGTTCTCTTTATGAGGTTCAACCCGTTCAGGGAGCTTTTGTCACTCCTGAGCCTCAGCAATTCTCGTTGGAGAAAGGTGATTATCCTAATTTTACTTTTGAAGTAATACCTTTTATACATATTGATTGGGAATATGCTTTGGAAGGTATGGAGCTTGTTGTGAAATTTAAAGCAACTCGTCCGGAAGGTAGTACAGATGAGAACTTTTATGCACTTTCTACTACTCGTCTGTTCATCTCAGATAAGACAAAATATGTCGGGGGTATGAATACAGGGGGATTTATTAATGATTTGAGTAAGCGAATCAAGTTAAATGAATCTGATCTGGGAGTAGAACAGACTGTTAGAGTAGAACTTGAATCCGGGAAAAAATATTATATGAGGGTTGGAGTTCAAACGAAAAATCCGAGTAATGCGTATAATTATACAGAAGTGGCGGAAATTACGGTACCTTAGTTTTCCTCTTGCTTATTGTTAAATACTTAAGAAAGATTGTATGAAGGATATTAATTTATTCAAATCACAACCATTGAATACAAAAGTTCTGTTGGCTACGGCGGCTATTTATGCATTTGTGCTACCGGTTATAGAAATATTTCAGGCAGCATATATCATGGGGCAGTCTGCTGATATGGCAAGAGTTGTTTTGTATCAGTTAATGGTTTATACAGGTGTTCCTATCACTTTTATTTTCAATGGGTTTTTACTCCGAAAGATAGCCCCGGGCTGGTTATATTCTTTTGGTATGTTACTGGGTGGTATATCGATGTTGTATATGACTTCTTTGCCTGAACTGACAACAGGGGGCATTGGTATAGCAGGACTTATCATGGGGTTGTCTTTCGGCTTCTTCTGGGCTAACAGAGATTATTTGGTGTTGGTTAGCACTACTGACGGGAACCGGAACTATTATTATGGAACAGAAGCTTTTTTCAATACTTTTGCGGGGGTAGTTATGCCCATTATCATTAGTACTATTATTGTGTATATCACGCATAAGTATGTCGGGCTAAGCAATGTTCGCTCATTTGCCTATCAGGTCATATCTTATTTTATTATTGGATTGACCATTATTGCTTCGGTGTTGATTCTTACAAAAGGGAAATATGAAAAACCGGATAGTCCGAGATTTCTCTATTTCAAATTTGACAATTTATGGAATAGAATGCTGTTGATGGCTGTATTGAAAGGATTAGTTCAGGGATTTATTGTAACAGCTCCTTCTATATTGATATTCAAGTTTATTGGTGAAGAAGGTGCACTTGGTCCAATTCAAAGTGTTTGCGCGTTAGTTACAGCTTTTTTGATGTATATTATCGGGCGGAATGCAAAGCCGGAACAACGTTTGCATATTCTTTTTATTTCATTAGCTTTGTTTATCATCGGAGCGGTAACTAATTCGCTTTTGTTCAATACGCTTTCTGTAGTGATATTCTTACTATGCCTGGTAGTGGCCCGTCCAATGTTTGATATAGCTTATTTCCCTATTCAATTGCGGGTAATTGACTTTGTTTCGGGTATTGAAAAGAGAAATGAATATACCTATATTTGCAATCATGAATGGGGACTTTATGCCGGACGTCTCATCGGATGCGGGTTGTTTATACTTATTGCTAAATTCATTTCGGAAGATGCTGCTTTGAAAATAACTTTGCCTTTAGTTACTATTTTACAAGGGGTATCCTACTTTGTAGCCCGAAATTTGCTCACTCGCATGGAGAAGAAGGAAAAAGAATCGATTTGTGATAAAACTATGTGTAATGCAGTTGTCGTATAAAATATGAAAAAGAATTTTAGTTTAATAATAGCTCTGTTTTTTCCGTTTTTGGTTGTAGGAGCGCAACCTCCTAAAAGTACAGACCTGATGGAAGAAGGGGGGCTTCAACGTCGCGATCTGAGTATTGAAGGTTCGAGAATTGTAATTAACCCTTATGATTTTGATAAAAATCCGGATGAAATTACTCCTGTCGTTTATAGTAATGCTTCTTCTTTACCTTTAAACGTTGCTTATTTGAGTACAAACAATAGTGATAAAGGAAATCGTTTTGGAAGAGAAGTAAAAAAACTGTTGCTATTATTGACCGATACTGGCGAAGGATACAGCGAAGCATTGACGTACCAGACACAGTGGATGCCTCATGCATTACCATTTAGTGCTACTTATCCGCAAAATGTATATGTGGAAGGGACTGACTTTTTCTATGACGAAAACACGCTTGTGAGGAGCGTTCGTTTTCGTTCAAACACCCGTATTGTTCTTGCAGGAAGTATTCCGGGTAAGGTTGATTATCATAAATCTTATTTAACTATAGAACATCCTGATTTTAAATATGCTATAGCTTCTAATGGGCTGTTTAAAGGAATTACCTATTATGGAAGTTATGATGATTTGAAAGCTAAGAAAAATAGGGTGAAGGATGCTACTAAAGCCAAATGGTGGGCAATAGAAATGACTACCGTTCCCGATATGGTTTGGAGTATTTCTTTTGCTTTACCGGAGGAATCTTCCGGGAAAATGCTTACCCGTGTATTGGCTCCATTGAAAAAGGAGAAGGCGTTAGATGCTTATAAAAAACAGGAAAAGTACTGGGATACATATCTTTCGCGGGTACCTCAGCCAGTGGATTTCTCATTACGTTCCATTGATGCAAAAGGAGTTACTCCGGAACAAGTAAAAGCTACCTACTATAAAGCATGGGTGTTTTTGGCACAGTCTGTATTGTGCCCCGATCCGGCAGTTTATCCTTATTATCAGCTTGTGGCAGGAAAACCTTCTTTATGGGATCATGGTCATAAGAGTTCTCCTTTCTCGGCTGCATGGGAATCTTTTGTCGGGATGCAGTTATATGGGTATATTAATCCCTCTATTTCCTGGAGTGCATTGAAAGGTATGCTTTCATTGGTTGATGATGAAGGTATGTTAGGTGGTGAAAGTCTTCCCTCCAAGAAGGCAGAAACGGCTTGGGTCTTATATCAGTTGACGGGAGATGTCAGATCGTTGGAAGAAGTTTATCCGGCTCTATCCCGTTATTTGGACTGGAGGATAAAGAATCCTCGTTGGATTTATTTGGGTATGACACCTGAAGATGAAAAGGATATAGAGTTTGTCGTTGCAGGACTCATAGATATCAAATGTATGGTTCAAATAGCTGATGTACTTGGTAAGAAAGTAGATGCCGGCGATTGGGAAAATAAATATCAGAGTCTGTTCTCACAATGCCTGAATTGGTTTTGGGATAGTCCTCAGGCACTACCTGTCCAACATCTTAATCAGTTTAAGGGGAGAGATACCTTTCCGGTTCAGATTACTACCGGATTATATCTGGATGAGCTTTCGGATGATTATTATGAGAGTATGTTAGGGCTTTTCTATAAATACTATGATACTGAACTGCCATTTGCCGGATTTGACGCGGCAAAATATCCGGATATGAATTATACGGTATATGGATTGATAGAAAAAAATAAGGTTACTCTTGCCCGGAATTTGTTAGAAGCAAATATTCGGGATATCGTGTTGACCAATTCGGTTTTTGCTGAAACTTATCGGAACGGTAAACCCAGTGGAGTGAGGCCTTCTATATTCGGAATGGCTTCTATTATTGATTTTGTTTTATTGAAAAATAATTATTTTTATCAAAAAGGAGAACCCCATGTTGTGAATTTGTTCAATACTACATCTGGGGTAGATGGTTTATGTATTCGGGGTAAAAAGCTGAATGTACACCATAATAACGGTGAAACAGTTATTGTAACTGGTGATTTACTCAATGAAACAAAAGAAATTGATGTACAGGAAAATGAGATAAGAACCATATATTAATTAATGTGTACCTCAATATAAATAATGCACCCTTAAAGTTCATTTTCTAACTTGTGGGGTGCATTTTTATTTTTTAGATTTATTCTTTAATATCCAAAAATCTCTTCTTGTGTAAGTTCCTGGATTGGGCCTACTTCCTTTAGTTTTTCCATATCCAGTTCTTTTTTGTCACCGAGGATACAGTATGTATAGGTGCGTCCTTTCACCCATTTATTCTGAAAGTTGATAACATCTTTCAGTGTCATGCTTTGTGCATCATTATACAGCTTAATACGGCTGTCTACATTTTGTCCCAGATCTTGTGCATTAATGTATGACCATATGATGTCACTCTTAGTGATACGTTCTGTACGCAGACGGGCGATAAGTGCTTCTTTGGCAAGCTGGAAAGCAGCTTCAGACTCCGGCATGTTATCGATAATATCGTTGAAAACCTTGATAGCATCAATCATTTTATCATTCTGTGTGGCTATCTGAGTCTGGAGCAGATATGGATACTTCGAATAAGACGGACGGTTGAGTCCGGCCCATGCGGAGTATGCAAGTCCGCGGCTCTCACGCATTTCCTGGAATACGATCGAGTTCATACCACCCCCAAAGTATTCATTGTACATTTGGCGTGAGGGTTCAATCATAGGATCAAATTTTTCACCACGATTAGAGAGCTGGGTCATATAAATCTGTTTTGCCTCATAAGGGGAGATAAGCACTTTGGTTACCGGAGTTTCCAGACGTGGGAATTCATTACCAACAGGGATCTCTTTTAACTTTTTGGGAGCCTGGTGATTTTTGTTGATAATAGCCAACAGTTCCTTTTCACTTGTTGGACCATAGTACATAATGCGGTGTTTGTAACTGTTCTGATTATGAATACGGTCTGTGAGTTCCTGAGGATCCATGGTTTGAAGTTCGGTTTCTGTCAGTATATTGGTAGCAGGAGATTTAGGACCATACATACCGTAGTTCATCAGTCGACGGAAGTTCTGCATCTGGTTCAGTTTGGCATCTTTGCGTGATTTCAGAATGTCGGCTACCATATTGGTATAAGCTTCTTTATTTACTTGTGCATCCGCCATCAGTTTCTCAAACAATTTCATTGCTTCAGGCATATTCTCATTCAATCCCGACAGTACAACATAGGTACGTTCGTTACCCGGAGATACGCGGAAGTTACATGCCAGGCGATAGAATTCGCTTTTTACTTGCTCCGGTGTCATATCGGAGGTTCCCAGATAGTCAATGTAATCGAAAGCGGTACCGAGGGCTTTATCATTATTATTGCCCATGTCGAATACATAAATCAACTGGAACAGGTCATTACTTGTGTTCTGTTTGTATAGTACAGGAATGCCCGATTTAGCTTTCAGTTGGCTGAGGTCTTTCTTAAAATCGAGGAATACAGGCTCGATGGGCTTTACATTACTGTTTTGTATCTCCTTCAGGAAGTCACTGGCAACGTCACGGTTCATCACAATCGGAGTGATGGTTGGTTTTGCCATTTTCTTCTCATTCGGATTTTGTCCTTGCTTTTTATAAATAACGGCATAGTTCTGATCGGTCAGATATTTATTGACGAAAGTTACGATGTCCTCTTTGGTGAGTTTGGCAAGACGGTCGATGGCGGTTACTTCATCTGCCCAGTTGGTGCCGTTAATGAATGAGTTTACGAACATGTCTGCACGTCCCCTGTTACTTTCCAGTTGTTGAACCTGGTAGAGTTTGAAGTTATTGATATTGGCTTGCAGCATTTTTTCGTCAAAATCTCCTGCACGTAGCTTTTTGATTTCTTCAAGCAACAGGTTCTTTACATCATCCAATGTCTGTCCTTGTTTGGGACGGCCTTGCAGCATTAAAGCCGAGTAATCTGCCATGTCCAGTGGGTAACCATAGGCCTGTAACACTTTCTGTTGCTGGTTGAGATCAAGGTCTATAAGACCGGCTTTACCGTTGTACAGGATTTGTGAAACGACCTGTAGGATTTCGTATTCCTTACTGGCAGCTCCCGGGAATCTCCATGCCAGTGTCAGGCTCTCGGCGTCCGGACCCAATACTTCACGGACGATAGGGGCAGTGATGGATGATTCTTTCGGCAAATTAAGTTTTGGTAAGTTATTATTAGGCCTTAAATGTCCGAAGTACTTATCAATCGTAGTAATCATCTGGTCCGGATCAAAATCACCGGATAGGCAAATAGCCATATTGTTGGGTACATACCATTGTTTGTGGTAGTTTTTGATGTTGGTGATAGAAGGATTCTTCAGATCTTCCTGTGTACCTAACACAGTCTGTGTACCATAAGGATGGTGTGGGAAGAGGGCAGACAATACTGTTTCGTATACCTTACGCGGATCTTTGGTCAGTGACATGTTTTTTTCTTCGTACACTGTTTCCAACTCTGTGTGGAAGCCTCGAATGACGCAGTTTTCAAAACGGTCAGCCTGTATTTTAGCCCAGTTGTCTATCTGGTTGGCAGGGATATTTTCTACATAGACAGTCATGTCGAATCCGGTGTAGGCATTGGTCCCTTTAGCTCCGATGGCAGCCATTAGTTTGTCGTATTCATTAGGTATGGCAAATTTGGAAGCTTCGTATGACAGGCTGTCTATTTTATGATAGATGGCTGTACGTTCTGCTTCATCAGTTGTTTTACGATATATCTCGAACTGTTGCTCAATCTGGTCGAGCAAAGGTTTTTCGGCAGCATAATTTTGTGTACCGAACTTTTGTGAACCCTTAAACATCAGGTGTTCGAAGTAGTGAGCCAGTCCGGTGGTTTCTGCGGGATCGTTCTTTCCACCTACACGTACGGCAATAAAAGTTTGTATACGTGGTTCTTCTTTGTTCACGGTCATGTAGACCTTCAACCCGTTGTCCAGTGTGTAAATGCGTGCTTTCAACGGATCGTTGGGCACTGTCTCATAGCGGTAGTCTTTGGACGTAGCTCCACTCACACTTGTCACTATTAAGAGAAATAGCGACAGGCAGGATAGTTTTAGTAGTTTATTCATATCAATGATAACAATTTAGTTACAAAAGCAAAGGTAGCGGATTTTTGCGTATCTTTGTCCCCTTGAGACAGATAAAATGATTGAATAAAGTAATTTCAATCGTAAATTGTAAATCGTAAATTGTAAATCAAATGATTACTATTGAACAACTTAAAGACGTGAAAGAGCGCACTGATGCGCTGAGGAGGTATCTTTGACATCGACGGGAAGAAAATTCAGGTCGAAGAAGAACAATTAAGAACACAAGCTCCGGGTTTCTGGGATGATCAGAAACGTGCCGAAGCACAAATGAAGAAGGTGAAGGACTTGCAGAAGTGGATTGCAGACTATAATACAGTCAAGACACTGAGCGATGAGCTGGAACTGGCTTTCGATTTTTATAAAGACGAACTTGTTACCGAAGCAGAAGTGGATGAGGGTTATGCCAAAGCACTGGAAGCTTTAGAGAACCTGGAATTGAGAAATATGCTCCGTGGCGAAGCCGATCAGATGAGCTGTGTTTTGAAAATAAATTCCGGAGCGGGTGGTACAGAGAGTCAGGACTGGGCATCTATGCTGATGCGTATGTATCTGCGCTATGCCGAAACGAATGGATATAAAGCAACAATTTCTACCTTGCAGGAAGGCGATGAGGCAGGTATTAAAACTTGTACAATTCAGATAGAAGGTGATTATTCTTACGGTTATCTGAAAGGTGAAAATGGAGTACATCGCCTGGTGCGTGTTTCGCCATACAATGCCCAGGGGAAGCGTATGACTTCGTTTGCTTCCGTTTTTGTTACTCCGCTTGTGGATGATAGCATTGAGGTTAACATCGAGCAGGCACGTATTTCATGGGATACTTTCCGTTCGGGTGGAGCCGGTGGTCAGAATGTGAACAAAGTAGAATCGGGAGTTCGTCTACGTTACCAGTTTAAAGATCCTTATACTGGTGAGGAAGAAGAAATTCTTATCGAAAACACCGAAACACGTGACCAGCCTAAAAATAAAGAGAATGCGATGCGTCAGTTACGTTCTATCTTGTATGATAAAGAGTTGCAGCATCGCATGGCTGAGCAAGCGAAGGTAGAAGCCGGAAAGAAGAAGATTGAATGGGGATCACAGATACGGAGTTATGTGTTTGATGATCGGCGTGTGAAGGATCATCGTACTAATTATCAGACTTCTGACGTAAATGGTGTGATGGATGGGAAGATTGAGGATTTCATCAAAGCCTATTTGATGGAGTTTTCATCGGAAGAACAAAATTAATTTCCTTATCCTTCGTTGGATTGAATAATTATTCTTAGCTTTGTTAGCGTTGAACTTTAAAGCTAAAAACATATGGGTAAGAATAAGAAAAAAGTAACACACACAAAAAAGGAAGAAGAACAAGCCAAACGGGTTATTAAGATAATTTCAGTAGGACTCGTTATTCTGGCATTGGCCATGTTAATTGGATTTTCTTTCTTAGGATGATTTTATTCATCACAGATTATGTAGATGGTTTTCTGCATAATTTGTGATGAATTCTTTTTTGTAACAGCTTTGTAGCTCATTTGTCATAACGATGTACATCTATGCAGGTATCTTTGCGGCAAAATAAAGATTTTGACCGGAATGAGGAAACTGACTACAGCCATAGCTGGTTTATTACTTGCTACGATGGCTTTTGGACAAGTGAATGAAGAAGTTGTGGATGGCAAGAAGCTGAATAAAGAAAAAATGGAACTGCATGACTATTTGCCAGCCATCCATGGTACTGTTCGTGCTAAGTATGAGTATCAGACAGCTACAAATGAAAGCCGTTTCCAGGTGCGTAATGCACGTTTCAGCCTTACGGGCAATGTACTTCCTATTGTTGCTTACAAAGCAGAAATTGACTTATCAGATCAGGGCACTATCCGCATGTTAGACGCCTATACCCGTATTTTCCCGGTGAAACACCTTGATTTTACAATCGGACAGATGCGCGTTCCTTTTACAATTGATGCTCATCGCTCTCCTCATCAACAGTATTTTGCAAATCGTTCTTTTATTGCCAAGCAGGTGGGAGATGTGCGTGACGTAGGTGCTACGTTGGCCTATACCCGAAAAAATGCTGCATTGCCTTTTATCCTTGAAGGAGGTTTATTCAATGGTTCGGGACTTACTAATCAAAAAGAGTGGCAGAAGACGTTGAACTACTCCCTAAAAGGACAATTATGGTTTGCTAAAGGCTGGAATCTCACTTTAAGTACACAAATGATTAAACCGGAGGCTATACGTATCAACATGTATGATATCGGTATCTATTATGAAACAGACAAATTTCACATTGAAGCCGAATATCTATATAAGAAGTATGGTCACAGTTCTTTTGATGATGTACATGCTGTTAATAGTTTTGTAAACTATGATCTGCCATTGCACAAATTCTTTCATAAAATGTCATTTCTCGTACGCTATGATATGATGAATGATCATAGTAACGGACTTGGAATGGACGAAACAACCCGTCGTCTTCCCATTACGGATTATGCCCGTAAGCGTCTTACCGGTGGGCTTGCTTTTAGCTTTTCCAAGGCTTTCGTTGCCGATATCCGGTTGAATTATGAAAAGTATTTTTATAAAAAGGGTGGCATTCCTAAAGATTCGGAGCAAGATAAATTAGTTATCGAATTTATGACGCGGTTTTAGAGAAGTACGTACTCTTGTCTGTTTAAAGTACGTGTTTTTGTGTATAATAAGTACGTATTTAACTCACCCTTAAAATACTATTTTCTGACAGTATAAAGTGCATGTTTTATCAACAAAATATAAATGATTTAATGGTTGAAAACCAGTATTTTATCTAAAAAAAAAGAATATCTCTGACTTTTGTTACCATTTTAAATTGGAAAATACCGAAAAGATAGTTGCGATTTTGACAAATAACTTTTAGATACAATTATAACCTTACCACCTTACCGTTCTATCACTTTATCACCCTATAACTCTATCACCTTATAACTTTTATTTCTATCTTTGCAGCATGGCACAGGAGATAGAACGTAAGTTTCTCGTTATCGGAGATTTTAAATCACAGGCTTTTGAGCAAAGTCGTATTATACAGGGGTATATAAGCAGTGCCCGTGGACGGACGGTGCGTGTACGAATTCGTAACGGTAGAGGGTATCTCACTATCAAGGGAGCCTCTAATGAATCCGGAACCAGCCGCTATGAATGGGAGAAAGAGCTGTCTTTGCATGAGGCAGAAGAACTAATGAAACTTTGTGAACCGGGGGTAATTGATAAAACCCGCTATTTGGTTCGTAGTGGTGAACATATTTTTGAAGTCGATGAGTTTTATGGTGAAAACGAAGGACTTATTGTTGCAGAGGTGGAACTCAATGCTGAAGATGAGGCTTTTGTGAAACCTTCTTTTATCGGACAGGAAGTAACAGGAGATGTTCGTTACTATAATTCACAGTTGATGAAGAAACCATACACAACCTGGTAACGCTAACAAAATAATCTGTATATTTGTTCTTATTATTAAAAGGACACTGTATGGAGCAATTATATAACTATCTTCCGCGTGAACTGGTCACTTTTATTCTGGTGACTTTGTTTTCTCTTCTTATCGGTCTTTCCCAACGTAAAATCAGTCTGAAACGAGAAGGAGAGACGACTCTTTTCGGTACTGACCGCACCTTTACCTTTATTGGTATATTGGGATATTTACTCTACATTCTTGATAAGGCAGATATGCGTTTGTTTATGGGAGGAGGTTTGATACTGGGTATCTTGCTTGGTTTGAATTATTATGTTAAGCAATCTCAGTTCCACGTATTTGGTGTGACCACCATCATAATTGCTTTGATCACTTATTGCATTGCTCCGATAGTCGATACGCAGCCTTCGTGGTTTTATGTTATGGTTGTTGTTACCGTATTATTACTGACGGAATTGAAGCATACTTTCACCGAATTCGCCCAGCGTATGAAGAACGATGAAATGATTACCCTTGCCAAGTTTCTGGCTATTAGTGGTATCATTTTGCCCATGTTGCCTGATGAGAATATTATCCCGGATATCAACCTGACTCCTTATTCCATATGGCTGGCTACTGTGGTTGTTTCCGGCATTTCATATCTGTCTTATTTGCTGAAACGTTATGTGTTTCGTGAGTCCGGTGTGTTGGTTTCCGGCATTGTAGGGGGGCTTTATAGTAGTACTGCCACTATCTCTGTTTTAGCGCGTAAAAGTCGTAATATACATTCCGGTCAGGCAACAGAATATGTTGCTGCTATGTTGCTGGCAGTTAGTATGATGTTTTTGCGGTTTATGATACTGATCTTTATTTTCAGTCGTGAGATATTTCTGGATATTTATCCTTATCTCCTTATCATGGCATTGACTGCGGCAGCTGTTGCATGGTTTATTCATTCGCGAAGGAAGAAAACAGATGTCACTGAAAATGTGGATGAGGATGAAGACGGCAGCAATCCGCTGGAGTTTAAAGTAGCATTGATTTTCGCTGTGCTGTTTGTTGTGTTTACCGTTCTTACGCACTATACGTTGATTTATGCAGGCACGGGAGGGTTAAACCTTCTGTCGTTTGTTTCGGGTTTTAGTGATATTACTCCTTTTATTCTGAACTTATTGCAAAGTACAGGTACTGTCGCTGCGTTGGTGATCACAGCTTGTAGTATGCAGGCTATTGTGAGCAATATTATGGTTAATATGTGCTACGCATTGTTCTTTGCCGGGAAAGGGAGTAAGCTGCGTCCCTGGATATTGGGAGGATTCGGTTGTGTGATAGCGGTAAATGCGGTGGTATTATTAATATTCTATTTCTTGTAACCGATTGATCTTTTTATAATAAGAAAGTCCGGATGAAGCTTTTAACATCATCCGGACTTTTTTTATGATGGCTTTGAATAGGTTTCACCACAGAGTCACACAGAGTTTTGTCGAGTTTTTTATTGTAAATCAGATAAATAGTACTCTGTGGAACTCGGTGTTACTCTGTGGTGAGTTCGATTCAAAATTTAATATCATTCATACTATTAACCAATAACTGATATTTAATGTAATTACCCTTTTTGGCCGAATATTTTGTATAGATTGCTGTGATATCCCCTTTTTGACCATTTTGGGGCAACGGTTGAAGTGCGAAGTTGGCATAACCGCTTACGCGTACAATATAGTTACCCGATGAGGTCGAAGTTCCTCCAAAAGAGAACCAGGATGAACCGTAATAACGTTGATTATTGTAGCTATAAGCATAAGTGGGTGTCAAGCCTTCACTCTCATAGAATTTATTGGTATAAACAGCCTCTGTTTGTCCTCCCGGATAGGTAACCTCCAGAAACTGAGGATATGTATCACCATCAAAAGTGCCGGCTTTATACTCCAAACCTTCAAAACGTACTAAACGTCCTAAAGCATCATCCGTAAGTTCTTTTTTGTAATTGGTTGCATTAACCACCAGTGTGTCTGCAGCAGTTAATTCTCCCAAGGCTCCCGGGAAAATGTGTGCGTTGACCAGAAGCTGTGTTTCCAGGTTACGGTTTGCATAACCCTTGGCAATGTCAGTAGCAGTAGGCATTCCTCCTACGCTTAACATATAGCGATAACTACCAATGGCCAATCCTTTGGTTTTTACAAAAATCTCTTGTCCCGGATGATAGAACACATAGTTACTAACCATCAGTTTGAGTTCGATGGCCGATTTGGATTCTTCATCGTAAATATATACTGATTTGTAAACGTTACCAGCCTGATCGCTTGAGATTACTTTTCCATGTATTACATAATCTTCTGTTATTTCAAGCGTTTTGGCCAGACTTGTTTCACCACTACCATATACATCATAGAACAGTTGTTTGAAATCCTTGATAGAAATAATCTTCTCATTAGAAAAATCCTCTTTCGTCCATACTTTTGCAGGAGCAGGATCGTCAAAGTCATTGTAGCAGCCAGTGAAACTCAACACGACTGCTGCAATCATACATATTTTTACTATTTTGTTCATAGCTTTCATTTTTTATTCGTTACGTCATTTAGAAGCGGAAATAAATATTCATATAATAGGTCGTACCGAACATATAGAAATATTTCGAGTCGAACGGTTGATAAGTCTGATAGTTCTCATCTTTGTTCTTGAGCAAACGAATCTGTTCGTATCCACCGGTCTTAATATCTTGGTTGTTGAGCAGGTTCTTTACTTCCAGGCTGAATCCAAGTGTGTACGCACGGTTAATGTACCAGTTCTTACCTACACTTGCATTGAATACACAAGCTGAATTGAATTTCTCCTGATGGCGCAACTCACGGATATCTTCTGCTGACATGTTACGTGATAATACAGCGTCTGTACGGTAGAGAGGACTCATAGACAGATACATATTATTATAGTAGTTCATATCAACGGAAGCATAAATGTTATTACGGCTACGATAAGACAAACCAATATTCATTGCTGTCTGAGGGGTACTTTCTACACGGAAATTTTTCCAGTAAACTTTACCTTCATTTTTAATTTCTCCACTGTTATCCTGAATCTGTACATAATCGGGGTTAGAGTCGTAAGTAAACTGTCCCCAGCTTATAGCACCGTTCAGAGCCAATCCGGCATACAGGGGTATGGATGCGGCAACTTCCAGACCAAAGTGCTGCTTATCAATACCGCTCATGGCAAAGTTGGAGAAAGTAGATTCTACATCGTCATAGTAGGAAATAACCTTCGACTGATCCATGAATTTGGTATAATAACCTGATACACGTGCTTTAAAATCCCCCCAGCGGAAGTTATAAGATGCATCTACACCAAATACTTTTTCTGCCGAGATACCCGGAGTAACTGAATTACGTGTACGGGGAGATACGAATGCCGACTGGAATGCCGGAGCATCCTGCATATAAATAATGCTGGCCTCAATGGAGTGAGCTGCCGAAAATTTATAATTGAAGTTGGCTTTCAGCTTATAAGTCAGATAGTTCAGCTTTTTAGAGTCACCCTGTGAATCATTTGGGAACAATCCTTTTTTCCATAAACCATGACGCCACAAAGTAGAATGCCCAATTTCACCACCGAGGTTTATACCAAGGCCTTTGAAGTTCGTTTCATACATCGCCCAGGCACGTGCAGTGAGGTTGTTTCCGTAATAGTCATAACTGTATTTATCACCTTCTTTGGCAGCGCGTGCATGTCCATATTTCTCATAGTAATCCATATCGTTCTGATAAGGAATAGGATTGAGACCACCCATGTCGCGTTCTGCAAACTTATCCACATCTACCCAGTAATCACCGCCTAACAAATCTTTTACTTCGCTGTAGTATTCGGTACGGTTACGGCGTAAGTTCACTCCCCCATTAATTTTAGAGCTATTACGGAGAATGTGGGAAAACTGTGTGTAGAAATTCCAGTCCAACTGATCGGTATGGCGTTCTTCAATCATGTTGATGGCACGACGTCCGGAACCATACAATGAATTTTCCGGCTGGTTGCGGTTGATGTCATACAATTGGTCCCAATTGATGTGACGAATATTGTCTGTATTGGCACGCCATGCTTCATCGAGCCATGCACCTATTTCCGTACCATTATAAAAGCTTGGCAGATAACGGTAGTAGTCGGGGCGTGGGTCCGGACCGCCGTACCAGGTTAATGCAGAATAACCATTCTGGCCAAATCGCAGTGAACTGGCAACGTTTAATTGCGAACGATCATTAATATCAAATGTGTAATTAAGCATTGCAATGGGTTCGTGATAATTACGTACGCGTGCATTGCGGCGTTTACCATCCTGCCATCCCCAGTTTGGGTTGTAGTAATTGTTTCCTACCAAGTCATAGGCTTCCTGAGTGGATGCTTGTTGTGCTCCACGTTCTGTAGGAGCACCTAAGATGGTTAATCCAAGACGATGCTGAGGATTAAATTGTTTCTCAATAGAAGCAAAGTATCCGAAAGCGTTATAGTAAACACCGTCTACATAAGAATTACCTCCCTGACGGGTTGATACGGAGAAGGCATAGGACCAGCCATTGTCCTGTTGGCCGGATGAATAGGTCACCATTCCGCGAAAACGGTACATGGAGTTACCATTTACTACACTTGCGCGCAAGCCTTTACGCATCTGTGAAGGGCGGGTATTGATATTAGTTGTACCGGCAATACCACCGATTCCCATATCCCCCATATTCAGTCCGGAAGTTATCTCCTGGTTACGTGTTGCGTCATTCAGACCGCTCCACAATGACCATGGAGTATATCCTGTCATTGCATCATTGAGCTGAATTCCGTTCATGTAAACGTCTGAATATTGAGAGTCATAACCACGGACGTTGAATCGCATTTCACTGAATTTATAAGATGCAATGTTGTTGAAGACATCTTTTGATGCAGACAATGACGAAGGCAATGATTGTGCATCTTCAAGTGTTTCGGTATCGAACTCTGTAAAGATGGCATCATCCATCATTGGAGTAACGTTATCAGGAACCATCACCACATTATTGATATCTCTTATCATCTTGTCTACACGAACAGCGATGGTGAGTGATTCGAACTCTGCAGCTTCAAAGGTAAGAGAGTATTCACCTTTTGCTAAATTTTCAATCTCAAAATTACCTGTAGCATCGGTCTTTGTCGTCACGTCTCCCGGTGTCAAGGTGACCTTTACACCGTCAATAGCCGCACGTGTAGTACGGGAAACGACCTTACCCTTGATACCACCATACTGCGCATAAGCGGTTAGTGATAGCAAAGATAATACCATAATTAGGAATGTTTTTATTCTCATAAATATTAAAGATTTTTATTTACCTATATAGATATATACGGGGAAGTGGTCACTATAACCACCCTGGAAATTATTGCCTACATATGTGCGCAATGGATATCCTTTAAACTGTCCCTCTTTTTGTATCATATAACTTTGTTTGAAAATATTGCCATAGAATTTAGAACCGGGAGCCTTTTGAAGCTTAAGTTTGCCGGTAGAACCTGTGGCAAGATTCTCTGTTACTACAATATTATCGAAGATATTCCATGCATCACCATAAGCCAGTGTTCCATATCCTGCTTTAAGCATATCGGCATAAGGATCATAGAGGTCTCCTTCTTTGAGGTCTTTTAATTTGAATTTTGCTCCCAACCCTTGTGCAATACTCTTGTCTGTAGGATCATCATTAAAGTCGCCCATTGCTATCACTTTTGTGGCCGGATTAGCTCTCAATACTGAGTCTGCAATGCTACGCATCTGTTCTCCTACCGCGATCCGTTTGAATTCGGAAGCTTCTTTGCCTCCCAAACGCGACGGCCAGTGCGCTACCATAAAGAAGAACGGTTCATCTTCGATGGTTCCCCACATGGTGAGAATATCACGTGTCTTGAAGTTGGGCAACGAAGGAATGACTGTTTTCACCGGATATTGTCCTTCTATTTTAAATACGTCAGGACGATACAGGAATGCTACGTCCACTCCACGTGCTTCGGGAGAATCGAAGTGTGCGATTCGGTAATTACCCGGAGCAAGTTTAGGAGTAGCGATAATATCCTCTAATACGCCACGGGTTTCTACTTCTGAAACACCAATTACAACCGGATAATTTTTATCAATGGCAGCGATGTCAAAAAGCACCCGTTCGATATTACTGAGCTTCTTGTTATATTTGGTTGTATTCCATTTTTTAGGTCCTTCGGGAGTAAACTCGTCATCCAGAACTTCAGGATCGTTGATCGTGTCAAAGAAATTCTCGATGTTATAGAAAACTACTTTATAAGGCTTCTGTGCGAAACTGAACGAGATCAGTAACACAAAGAAAATTGAAGGAATTAATAGTTTTTTCATACGTCAGAATATTAGTTGATTCCCCACTGTGTAGGGTTGTTTTGTTGTTTTACAGTTGCTGATACTTGTGGGAAAAACGTAAAACCTGTTTTTGCTTCAATATCTGCTACTGATGTACAAATAGACCGGGGAGGTTCAATATTACCATAAGATTTTTGTTCCACCCAGAATCCGATAGAGATAAGTTCACTGTCCGAGCAATCCTTGATAGCCTTACCTGTCGAACCACTTTTGGTGCGCAACAGAACTTTATAGTAGTTCGTTGGAAGTGATACTACATTGCCGGCTCCGTCAAATGTGGTTGCATTGGAATTAAAAATGGCACCGGTTACTACATATAAAGTATCGGAGCATTTGTTTCCACGGACCCTGGCTTCGAGCTTTGCCCACATGTCTTGATTAAGACGATTCAACTGTGGAGTCATATTTGACATATAGAAAGTTTGAGCATTCAATTCATCAGTAGCCAAACGATCTGCCGATGGTAATTGGTGTCCACGATCATAGGAACCTCTGTATGATTTATCAATACAGTTTGCTTGATAAGCCATAGGAATGATGGGATCAAAAGCCCATGCGTCTGTGCGGCTGCCGGATCCTGTCAAATAGGCATTGTGTATCGGATAGGCAACCCATAACGCAGCTTTCTTTGTCTTATCGAAGCAGATAGAGTAATTACGAACCTTTTTATCGTTGCTTAGTGGACCGTAATGTGTGACGTATTGATAATTCGCATTCTCCTTAGGTGCCGGAAGTTCTGCCCAAGCTCCGAATGGTGGTAAGTTTTGTTGCGATTCGGCAAGTTGTAGCAAGGTGAAAGTCTGTGCTTCTCCACCCGCAAAGCGGAAAGAGATTTTGGCTTCACGTTGCTCTTTTCCGGTATTGCTTTTGTAGTATACATATAGTACATTAAGTCCACTGTTTACTACACCGCTCTTGGTAGAATTCGTATAGTCTTTACTACTGAATGCACACCAGGTATTTCCTTCGACAACTTCTGCGTCCCACTCAATGCCTGTTGTCCCTGTTATGATGATTGCCGATGAACCTTCGGTAGAGCTAACTGTTGAAGATATTTTCCAATAAGCTTCATTGGATTGTTGTACTATTTCCGGGTCGTCGCTGCTACATCCTCCTATCCACAATGGTAAAATTGTGAATAAGAGGATATTGATTATTATTCTATTGTTTTTTAGCATGGATAAGTATACTATTGTCTTTTATAGGTAATAGTAATAGAACTGATATATACTGCACCACCACCAGGGAAAATACTAAATTGTGACAGATTCAGTCCCTCAAGATTTTCCAGTGTAAAAGTACCACCTTTATCTGTTGAAACATTACTCTTAGCTTTTGCGGCGCCATCTAAGTTTGTTTGAGTAGTTCCGGCAGCATATGAGTATCCGGTTTCACAAAGTAAAATATAACGTGGGAAGAATGTCTTGGCAGATGTTGTAATAACCACTTTTTGTACGATACCGGCTTGTTGCGGAACCTGAATGTGTGAGTTGAAAGCTGTTTTGGCTTCATCGCTGTTAAAGTTAATCTGCAGGAACGGAGCATCTGTTCCGGAAGCTGTAATAGCGCATTTGCCACTCCAAGCTCCGAAACTGTTACTGTAGCTAAAAGGTGCATAGGCACTGTTAGACATGGTTGCTATTTCGTCAGAAGTCAATGTAACATCGAAAGTAGAGCCGTCTCCCGGAGCTAAAACAGTAATGGGAACTTCAACGCTGTTACCATTGGTGAGGGTAATTGTCAATTTTTGGTTGATTACACCTTGAGTAGTATTTGGATCAGCGTGTACTGTAACCTTGGTATTATCGACTGTAGCCGATAATATACCACTTGGAACGCTGACGGAGAGAGTATTATTTCCTGCATTGCTGACATTTACCTGAATATCTTTGGAACCACCTGTTGAAGGGAATGTTAGAGATGTTGGAGATACTGAGACAATAGTTGGAGTGTTTGTACCTCCTCCTTCAAGATCAACAATTTGCCCGCCATTGCCAGTTGTTAAAGTAGGGTCGTCAATAGAGAATACAGAAGCTTCATCGGCCATAAATTTAATATATAATGTAGATGTAGCATTCTTCAATGTGAAATCTGCAGTAGCAAATATCCAGTATTCATTAGCTTGTTTAAATGTGTATGAAATAGCATTACTCCAGGTAGTACCATCGGCACTTAAGTAGAAGTGGAATTTATCCTGTTTGAATTCATTGTCGTATACACCGCTGGTATTTTTAGAGTAGCTACCCCCAAAAGTTAATCTTAAATTGGTTTGTCCGGTAGCTAAAGCTATTTTATTAATAGTAAAGCTGGCATTACTTCCAAAGAATAATTTGTCTGCTCCAGATGCACCTTCGTATCCTGCACTTAATTTACCTGACTGACGAACGGAAGCTCCTGGTCCTGTGTAGTCAACATTTGCAGAACCATCTCCGGATTTTACCCAATCATTGAAACTGTCAACGAATGGATATGGGCTTGATTTTGGCGCTGTTGTTCCAAAGGTTTCTGTATAGATCGCGTTGGTCGGCGTAGGAGGGGTATCGCCTCCTTCAAGATCAACAATTTGTCCACCGTTGCCAGTTGTTAAGGTCGGGTCGTCAATAGCGAACACAGACGCTTCATCGGCCACAAATTTGATATACAATGTAGATGTAGCATTCTTCAATGTGAAATCTGCTGTAGCAAATACCCAGAATTCATCAGCTTGCTTGAATGTGTATGAAACGGCATCACTCCAGGTAATACCATCGGCACTTAAGTAGAAATGGAATTTATCCTGTTTGAATTCGTTGTCGTATACACCGCTGGTATTTTTAGAGTAGCTACCTCCAAAAGTTAATCTTAGGTTGGTTTGTCCGGTAGCTAAAGCTATTTTATTAATAGTAAAGCTGGCATTACTTCCAAAGAATAATTTGTCTGCTCCAGATGCACCTTCGTATCCTGCACTTAATTTACCTGATTGACGAACAGAAGCTCCTGGTCCTGTGTAGTCAACATTTGCAGAACCATCTCCGGATTTTGCCCAATCATTGAAACTATCAACGAATGGATATGGGCTTGATTTTGGCGCTGTTGTTCCAAAGGTTTCTGTATAGATAAAAGTAGTTGGTGCGATCGTTCCACTCTTAATTTTCACCGTTTCTGTCATCAATGGACCTACTTTATTTGAAATCTGGATTTCAATGCTTGCTTCGTCATTGATATTTTCCGGGATACTAACTTGAATCGTTGCAGAACCATCTCCTTCAGTTGCAGAAAGAGTTACCCAGGATTTGTCATCTTTTACGGTTGCTGTCCAATGGCGATTGGTCGAAATCTCAAAAGATGATTGGCTGCCTTCGGCAGGAGTACCGTCTGTAGTAAAAATCAGATTTGTTGGAGAGACTTCCAGATAAGGAGCCTCGGTGTCGTCATTATCGTCAACACAGCTCACAAAGGCCGTTGTGGCAATTAAGAGCATTGTTCCAAAAAACAACTTCAGAAAATTTAGATTCTTCATTGATGTTTAATAAATAAAAGTTAATATTGTAGGCGTTTTTAATTTAAATTTTCGCCGTAAAGCAAACAAAGATATATTATTGAGATGAATAAACAAAGCTTAGCTATCTTATTTTATATTACATTTTGGTTAAATTTTTGCCTCTAACCGCGGAAAAACTTACATGAGTATGTCAAATTGATAGCTGTTTACCTCTTTTAATTACTTTCATTTTTAAATTAAATAACAAATTACAGTTTTAATTGTTTAGAAAAACTTTAAAAATACTTATTGCTTTAATTTTGCTTGACCTATATTGATTTTATTTATTGTTTTCAGAATTCTGTATATGTTTGATAAAAAACTTACAATAATCAGTTGTAATTTGTACCCTAAATTGATGATATATAAGTAATGTTAATACGGAAATTGATCCATGCTTGTTGTTATTTGAGAATTTGAAAAAGAATTAATGTATGAGAATGTATATTATTTGCTGATAAAAAAAATAGGACAAATGCTGGTGCTTTTAAATGGCTGAAAATCAGTGTGGTAAAGCTGCGTATTTTTCTCTACGAGAAACGACTCGAAACTCTACGAGGAACGGTCCGAAACTCTACGGAGATCGGGGCGATTCTCTACGACAAACAGATCGGATGTTTGTAATGTTTTACATTGCTCGCTCCGGGTTGGGGGAAAGTTGTCTTTTTGTGTAATTAAAAAGTATTGCTTGGATGAGGTCGATTTTTTTTAAGTACAGTTTTACTGTATAAGATTGTACATTTTTGTATGGCAAGAGTGTACAATCTTGAGGTTCTTCTTCAATTTAGTTGAAAAAGACATGTTCCATCACCATCTTAATTCTTAGCAACTCTAATCCTGCCCTTCC